>JALYLU010000086.1 GCA_030774075.1 Actinomycetota bacterium
GCGATCGGCGCTTGCAGGTGAAGCACTCGACCTCACCGCGCTCGCCTGATCCGAACTGACCGCGAAAGCTTCATCCTCGAACGCAGCCGAGATCTCACCGCTTGACAACAAGAGGCGCTTCACTTCAGTGCTCGGTTTGCGCGGTGGTAGGCACAGCGCTGAGGTAGCGCCGATTGCCGTTCTGGTGCGCGTTCGCTACTTCCAGATACAGACCGTCTGCGCATTCCAGCGTTTCTTAACCCTGATCGTCACGAGTTCGTGGGTGAGGTTGGTCGCTGAGCGCGACAAGTGCCCTGTCCGTAAGGCATTCTTGGTGTTGCGACACCCCAAGAAGCGCCGACGAAAGGGCACCTGACAGATGCACGTTACCAGCACAACCAGAGCGCGGATCGAGACCGGCGGCGACGGGGTCGTCGCGCATGTGGGACTGCACGCGTTGGGCCGTTTCGCCGACGCGGTCGGGCTGGGCGCAGCACTGTCGGCACGGATCGTGCCGTCGGGTGAGCGGTTCCCGTTCCATGATCGCGGCAAGGTGTTGGTGCACGCGATGCTCACGCTCGCAGGTGGCGGCGACGCGTGTTCGGATGTGGAGTTCTTGCGGGCGCAGCCTGTGGGTGCCGGAAACGCGTTCGGGGTGTTCGGTGAACCTCCTCGGTGTTGGCGTCGGGGCGTGTGATGGGAGAGCGGGCGCGTCGAAGTTGGCGCGTTGGTGGTGGGTTGGCCGATGTTGGGGTGGTTCAGGCTGCGTGGCGGTACTCGTTGATGAGTCCGGCACAGGTGGGGTGTTGTCGGATCGGTCGGCCGGGCCGATACTCGATGACTTCGGCGTTGTCGGGTGCGCGTTGGCCGAGGCTGCGGTGGGGTCGGTGCGTGTTGTAGTGCTCGACGTACTCGCGCAAGAGCCGTTCGAGCTGCCGGCGATTCCAGATGAGGGTGCGGTCGAGGAGCTCGCGGCGCACGGTTCCGACCCAGCGTTCCGCGTACGCATTCGCGACCGGGGTGTAGGGCGCGGAGTGCGGATGATCGTCGCGCCGTCGCTTCGGAAGACCTCGTCGAAGCCGGCGACGAACTGGCCGGCGCCGTCGCGGATCAGGAACCGGATCGTGCGGTCGTAACGCATCGTGAAGTTGCGGGCTGCTTGGGTGGTCCAGGCGCCGGTCGGGTTCTTGGTGACGCCGGCGAGGTGCACGCGTCGCGTCTCGAGTTCGATGAAGAACAGCACGTAGTAACGACGCAAGATGACGGTGTCGACGGTGAAGAAGTCGCAGGCGACGATCCCGGCCGCTTGAGCACGCAGGAACGTCGTCCACGACTCCGACGACCGGCCTGGTGCGGGGTCGATGCCCGCTTTCTTGAGGATCGCCCAGACGGTCGATGCGGCGATGGTGATGCCGAGCCGGGCGAGTTCTCCGTGAATACGCCGATAACCCCAGGTCGGATTCTCGCGAGCGAGGCGGATGATCATGCGGCGGGTTTCGGCGGCGGTCGACGGCCGGCCGGGCCGGTGCGGGTAGGTCCAGTGGTTCGCGACGAGACGTCGATGCCAACCGAGGATCGTGTCCGGTCGGACGAGGAAGGACGACCAGCGATCGCGACCAACAACGCGCGCCAACGCGGTCAGCAACGCGCGGTCGGCGGGTTCGAAGCGCGGTCGCGGCACCTGACGGTGCAAGACGGCGAGTTGATGGCGCAGCACGAGGATCTCGGCATCCTTGGAACGATCGGTGCGGCCACGCAGCACCAGCAGGTCGATCACGAGCCGGACAAGACGGTAGAAACGAGCCACCAGCCGAGCCTCGCAGGGCCCGAACCGCGGTGATCACGCGAGCCCGAAACGGCTGGTCAACGCGCCGGGAGGAGTTTTCGGCACCCACACGTTTGGTCCACCGAAGTCGCAGGCCGGGAAGCGCACGCTCGCGATGCCCGAGGCGTTGACCGCGATGCTCGCCGAGCATCTGGCGCGCCGGGGGATCAGCGGGGCGAACGCTGACGCGTTGGTGTTCGTAGGTCATCACGACAACGGCCCGCTCCGCTATGACCCGTGGCGGCGCCGCGTCTGGCTGCCCGCGTGTGCCCGCAGCGGCCTCGCGGGAGTCACATTCCATGACTTGCGGCGGACTTGCGCGACGGCCCTTGTCGCCGACGGCGTCGACCTCAAGACCGCGCAGACGCGGCTCGGACACACCGACGCGCGGCTCACGCTTGGTCTGTACGCGCAGGCAACGACCGACGGAGACCGCGCGGCCGCCGACGCGCTCGGGCGAAGGTTCTTCGCCGCGCTGCAAGACACCCGCGCCATGGACGCGCCATGAGCCGTCCATCCTGCCTCCGAAAAGAGAGCAAAACCGCTTCTGACCTGGGCAATCTCAGTGGAGGTAACGGGACGGTACTCGAACCGGCAAATCGCCCAGATCGCCGCGCAGCTGATCGACTTCGCCCTCGAGAACCGCGGGTGACGCAATCGAGACACCGTGATCTCGGGTATCCCCTATCGGCACTTCGGGGACACGGGCCGCCGTTGTCGGGACGTGCCGTTCGCGCGTTTTCCCCCAGCATGTAGGTCTTGGTGCGGGTGGTCGCGACGATCTCGGCGTACGCGCTGATCGCGGGGGCCGGGTCAGGGTTGAAGCTTTACTGGGTGACCCTCCCACGACTCGATCTCGTGGGCAGCCTGCTCGAGGAGATGATGCGAGAGGTCCCCGAGCGCGCGGGCCGCGGCGATCTCCTCGCCGACCGCCGGCAGGTTCGGGTCCACCGGGTTGCGCCGCGACGTACCGAACCCACTGAGCCGGAAAGGCGATCCTTCCAGGTCGGCATCCGCACGCGTCCGGTCGTCTTCTTCGGAGAACCTGATGGAGACGGTCCAGATGTTGGCCTCGCTCATCGATTCCTCCTCGTGTTTGCGTGTACGGATCGAGAATCGCGCCTGCGGCGCCTCGGTGCCAGAGACGTTTCGATCGTCGATCTGATGTTGGTGCGGTTCCGGTTGTCGAACGGCTGGTGCATGGGTGAGTCAATCAGACGGCAGCGCGAGACGCGACCGTGGAGTCGCAGCGATTGCGTACGTACAACCACGTCGACATCGACACCACCTTCATGCTGCGGCGCGGCTATGCCCACACCTCCCGCGATGACCGACAACCGCGGGGGTCGGGCTACCGGTCGGCCGACGTTGCGCACTGGTGGCCGTCCCTTGATCTTCGTGAGCGCGACGTTCCCGGCACGCGGGTACGTGAACCGCCCCAGGTTTTATCGAGGCATCCAGCAAGCCCGGGGCGGTTCACTCTTGGTCGATGGAGCCGCTCCTCGGTCCTCAGGGCCATCGTCGCGGTGAGGTGGTGCGCAACTGGCAGCCTGCATCCAGCTACGCGCGTGGTGGACGTGGCGGCTCGGCGGCGGGCGAAGCGGGCAGCGCGATGACCGCGGCCGCCTCCCTGACCAGAAACGCGCCGAGCTCCTGGATGGTGCTCATGAGTGGTGCGGGGAAGACCAGCGTCGTGTTCTTGTCGACGCCGATCTCGACGAGCGTCTGAAGGTTGCGGAGCTGCAACGCGAGGGGGTGGGCCATCATGGTGTCGGACGCGTCGCCCAGCGCGGCGGCCGCGAGTGACTCGCCTTCGGCGGCGATGATCTTCGCGCGCTTTTCTCGCTCCGCTTCGGCCTGGCGGGCCATGGCGCGTTTCATGCTCTCGGGGAGCTGGATGTCCTTGAGTTCCACAACGGTGACCGCCACGCCCCAGTCCTCGGTCGCCACGTCGAGGATCTCGCGAATGTTGACGTTGATGCGGTCGGTCTCGGCCAGCGTCTCGTCCAGCGTGTGCTGGCCGACCACCTTGCGCAGGGTGGTCTGCGCGATCTGGTTGATGGCGGCGGCCACGTTCTCGATCGCGACCACTGACTTGGTCGCGTCGACGACTCGGTAGTAGGCGACCGCGGAGACGTCGACGCTCACGTTGTCCCGCGTGATGATGCCCTGAGACTGAATCGGCATCGTGACGATCCGCAACGACACTCTTCGCAGGACGTCGATCGCCGGCACGATGAAGTTCAGGCCAGGCTTCCTCACCGCCACGACCCGCCCCAGCCGAAACAGCACGCCTTCCTCGTATTGCTTCACGATCCGAAGCGATAACAACAAGGCCACGAGTGCCAGCACGACGATCACGACAACCACAGCGACCAACACGGCCATTTCCACACTCCATCGGTTCGGTCGACGACTCCAGCGTCGCGCGGAAACGGCTCACACACGAACGCTAATCGCGAACACACGTGATTGGGCTTGACGAAGGTGTCAACGCGGCATGATCGCCAGGTGGTAGCGCACAAGGCAGGGCGGTCTATTCGCGCCGCGTCGTCGGTTGGTCAATCGACCACAGCCCGAGCGCGGCCTTGGCAACGAACGCACTCGGTATGGCCATCCAGAACCGCACGCCATCGCCCGGCACGGTGATCCATACCGATCACGGCACCTGTCTTCACGGATCTCAGTGGTGGGCTCGCGCATCTTCGCGCGAGCAATACCTTCGATGTGGTGCGGTCTACCCGCGCTCCGCAGTTCAGCCTCGCGAGAAGGGAAGCGATGATCCTCGAACGATTTCTGCTCACCGACCGGGTCGCGGTCGTGACCGGCGCGGGTCGGGGGATCGGGGCAGCCAGCGCCGTCGCTCTTGCCGAGGCTGGGGCCGATGTGGTCGTGTCGTCCCGCACGGCTTCGCAACTGGACGACGTGGCGGCCCAGATCAGGATGGCCGGACGGCGAGCGCTGGTCGTACCGGCTGATCTGTCCGAGCTCGACAACGTCGCCCGGCTCGCGACCGTGGCGCACGAGACGTTCGGCCGGCTTGACGTCGTCATCAACAACGTCGGCGGCACCATTCCGAACGCGTTTCTCGATACGACTCCGGCGTACTTGGAGGAGGCGTTCCACTTCAACGTCGCGACGGCACATGCGCTGTGTCGCGCCGCGGTGCCGCTCATGCTCGAGAGTGGAGGCGGGACGGTCGTCAACATCTCTTCGGTCATGGGGCGCGTGAGCGGGCGGGGATATCTGGCGTATGGCGCGGCGAAGGCTGCGCTCGCGCACTACACGCGGCTCGCCGCGCGTGACCTTGCACCGCGGATCCGCGTCAACGCTATTGCTGTCGGCTCGGTGGCGACGTCGGCGTTGGAGTTCGTCGTGCAGAACGATGAGATGCGCGCCGCGATGGAGGACGCCACGCCGTTGCACTGCATCGGTGAAGCCGAGGATGTCGCCGCTGCGGTTATCTACCTCGCGTCGCCCGCTTCGGCGTACGTGACCGGCAAAGTGCTGGAGGTCGATGGCGGGCTCGATCAGCCCAACCTCGACCTCGGTCTGCAGGACCTATAGCGCGCACTCGGCTCCGCCAACTACAGGCACACCCATCTCCAGGCCGTGCGGGACCGGCCACGTCGCAGGGGTATCCCCGAACATTCAATGTGTGAGGACCTCCTCGGTTCGTGCGCGGACAACCATGTGGTTGGTCAGGCGTCCGTGTTCGAGCGAGGAGGTCTGCCCAGCGGAAGTTGACCACGCAAATCGCCTCGAACCCTGGCGAGCGCGTCGGCGCGATCATCTATCGTCCGCTCGAACCGCCATACCCAACGCGACACCGAGCCATACTTGCTTCGCGGACTACGCGAAGCGTTGACGGCGCGCTTGGTAGCCGCGCTTGCGGAGTTCGCTCACGGCCTCGAAGTGGTTACTGCTTGACGTTGGCGCAAGATTGCGTTCTCATGGCACGGACACACGCCGATGCGCGGAGGTGTTGCCCGTGACCAAGGGCGAGGTCGTCGAAGCAATCGCAATGCTTCGAAACTCAGTAAGACGGATGCGGAGAGCGCGTTGAACGCGTTCATCGGATCCGTGCAGTCCGCCGTCGCGGACGGCGACAAGGTCACGCTTCCGGGGTTCGGCACGTTCGCGCCGTCTGGCCGCAAGGCGCGAACCGGGATGAACCCGCAGACTCGTGAGCCCATCCAGATCGCAGCATCCAAGTCGGTGAAGTTCGCCGTGGGCTCCGATTTCAAGAGGCGCGTCAACTCGAAGCGCCAACAGCTCTTAGTCGCGTAGGGCGCGGGGCTTACCTCCCTCGCGTACCGAGTGAAGCCGAAGTTTCGAACTTCCCTTGAGTGAGTGCTCACGGAGAAAGGTGGTGCCCGTGCCTCCTGCCAAGAAGGTCACGAAGAAGGCAGCGAAGAAGAAGGTCACGAAGAAGAAAGCTACGAAGAAAGCTACGAAGAAGCGCGGCTGAGCCGGAACGCGGCCAAGTCGGAGGGCCCGGGTCGAAGGATCCGGGCTCTTTCGCGCCTGTGGGTGCCGAAAACTCGTCCGGATCGCTGATCTGCGGCTTTGCCCAAGCGGCGCGCATGGTGTGGTGGATCACCGGTGCGGCGCGATCCACCCGAATCATCCTGTCGCTGATGCGCTCGGCACGTCGCGCGATGGGGCCGGATGGACTCAGGTATCGAACTGTTCCGGGTACTCCCAGCCGTAGCGATCCGGCTCGTTCGTCGGGGCGAGCGGGCGAGTTCAGAGCGGACGGGCGGCATCGCGGGATCCGATCACGTCGCGCGAAACGCCTGCTCTGGATGCCCGGACGAGTTTCCGGCACCCACTGGACGAGACGGTGGAAATGGGCCACGCGCCGATCTTCGCAGCGCTCGAGTGGCGCTGGTCACGGCGAACGCGAAACCCAGGTCAACGTGCCCGGTCGAGTTTTCGGCACCCGCAGGCCGACGGGTCCAGCGGAGCGGCTCACGGCGTCCCGAGTCCGACCGGCTCGGCGTTGAGAACCTGCCGGTAGATGGCTTCGACTGCGTCGAGTTGGGCATGTGGGTCGGCTTCTCGAAGTTTGCGTTGCGCCGCCGCGGCAAGCTGCGCTGCCAGCGCCGGATCGAGCAGGATCCGCCGGCATGCAGCTTCCAGGGCGGCGGCGTCGCCCGGCGCCACCAGCAACGCCTCCACCTCGTGGCGGGCCTGCTCGGGAATCCCGCCGACCGCGGATGCCACCACTGGAACGCCGGCCGCGGCCGCCTCGAGTGCGACAAGCGGTGTGCCTTCGCTGAAGGACGGCACAACGAGCAGGTCGAGTGCGCCGAGGAGGGCCGCGCCGTCCAGCCGGAAACCCATGAACGTCACCGGCACGCCGAGGCTGGCGGCCAGTCGCTCTAAAGAAGCGCGTTGGGGACCGTCGCCGATGACGACGAAGCGCGCCGCAGGAACGGACTGGATGAGCCGACTCGCAGCCCGAAGGAACACCGCAACACCCTTCTCCGGCTGTAGCCGGGCCACCACTCCGACCAGCGGCCCGCTCCCGCCCGGCAGACCGGGACCAAGCAAACGGTGCGGCAGCGACGGCAACACGTTTCTCACCACATGAACTTTCTCGGGTGGCACCCGATCGAGCTGAACCAGTCGCCGCCCGATCGCGGCCGACACGGCGATCACTGCGGAACTGCGGCGGTAGGCGACGGTCGCGCGGCGACGGGCCGCACCGTCACGCCAATCCGCCTCGCTGTGCTCATGTATCACGAGCGGGACGCGGAACCGACATGACGCCTTCGACGCAGCGACGGTGCTGGCGAACATGTGCGTGTGGACCAAGTCGGGCGGATCATCGGAGATCAACTGGCTGAGCGCATCAGCGAAATCGTGATCGAATCGCCGCTTAACCAACCGCTCTGCCAGCACCCGCACGTCGATACCCGCCCGCTCGGCCTCCAACGCGAGCGACCCGCCCACCGAAACGGCCAGCATCACTCGGGCACCGCGCGTGACGAGCCCTGCGGCGAGCTCGACCAACACGCGCTCGGCCCCGCCGACCTGCAACGAGTCCGCGACGAACAGCAGCCGCCGTCCGCTCACGCGGGCCGGGGGCCGGCGGCTGCGGCCGGCGTGGCTACCGGCGTCTGCGCTCCTCGCGGTGCCTGCGGCTCGCGCGCCGCCGCGATTCGTGCGGCACGTAGTCGGCCGCCTCGTTCGGTTCGCACACACGACAGGCTCGCGGGGAGCCGGCGTCGCGTCCCACTTGCGTCCAACGCAACAGTGCCGGCAGCGATGGGCTCCGACGCGGCGGTTGTCGCTCGCTGAACGCCTGGAGTTGCAGCGCCGTCGCCCTCGCAAGGTCGAACGCACGCTCCACCGCGATGCCGGCATTCTCCAAGCCATCAGCACCTACGACGATCGACTCGTACATGCTCATCGCCTCCCCTTCAGCTCGCGCACCGTAGCGTCCAGCGGGAGCCGGCCTTGAGACCAACCCAACAGAGCCCCGGAAAATCGAGGCTGCTGCGCCGTCAGGAGGTGCTCGGCATGTCCACGAGCCCGCCGTCGAGATCCGTGATGGCACTGTTGCGTTGGCGCATCCGCCGGCCGTCGCCGACCCACGGAACGTGTCGGCCCGTCCTCAGAATCAAGATAATCCGTACGAATGCACCGCGTTCTTCCGGGCCCTCGTGGCTCCGAGCGACAGTGCCGCCTGCCGAGAGCCCCGCTCACGTCGCAGCCCGCCTGGGCGGAGATCATCCCGGTCGCTTGGTGTACTTCGGAGGAGAGGTGTTCGTCCGAAGTGCCGGGGCCGGACAGTTGGCGGCACCGTACAGCCGTGCGGCAGACCCCTACGTCGTATTCCCGCTCGTGATGTTCGTAGCTCGTCGTATCGTCGTTCGTCATCCGGTTCGTGTCGCAGTGATCGCGTTGGTTGGAGCAGTTGCCTCTACCGTCTGGATGGGCGTGCTCGTGTCACCGACGGGGGATCCGTCGCGCGCCTACCTCGGCAGCGACTCCCACGCGATGGGTCTGCTCGTTGGCGTTGCGCTGGGCGTGCTCGCGGGGTGCGAACCTCCGTGGCGGAAGTTCTCCGATTGGGTCCGTTCGGACGCGCTCGTCGCCCGCGCTACGCATGTGCTCGCGGTCGTGTCGTTGGTAGCAATCCTCGCGATCATGCGCGTTGCAAACGATCGCACGCTTGCTCTGTACCGAGGTGGCTTCCTCGTCTTCGCGGTGCTGTGCGCGGTCATCGTCGCGATCATCGTGACGATGCCGACCGGGCAGATCGCGAGATGTCTGCGCGTGCCGTGGCTCGTCGCGATCGGGCTGCGCTCGTATTCGTTGTATCTATGGCACTGGCCGGTGCGCGTCTTCGTCACGCCATCGTCCGGGCTCGACGGTGTGGCGCTCTTCGCCGTCCGGCTCCTCATCTCGGTCGTGCTCGCCGAGATCTCGTTCCGCTTCATCGAGCGGCCGTTCCGACTGGGCAAAGTCGCGCTGCGCACCCGGAATCGGGGCGCGGTCGCGTACTTCGCCGCACTCACGATCGTCGCGACCGTCCTGGTCGAGACGATCGCTGCGCCCGGACCGGGCCCGCCGACCAGCCTCGCCGACCTACCCGCGACCATCCGGAACGCCGGGTCGAAGACAAAGAACACCCACCCGAACGACGACCCGAAAACGCTCCGCGTCGACCTCTTCGGAGACTCCACCGCGTACGTCCTCGGACCAGGAGGCTTCTATCAGGCCAACGAGCTTGGCATCTGGGTCGGAGGTGACGCCCAATTCGGCTGCGCGGTCACCCAGACCGATCGTATAAGCGAAGGAAGGGTGATCGCGACACCCAAGCATTGCGTCGGTTGGCAGGCGGCTATGCGCAAGGACCCCCCACCCACGGCTCGCGCTCATGACCGGCGCATGGGAGCTACTTGATCAGGAGACCCCGACGGGTGTCGTCAGGTTCGGCACCAACGCGTGGACCGAGCTGAACACGTCGTCGCTGCGCGCCGCGCTCGACATACTGACCGCGGACGGCCGGATCGTCTCCCTGTTCGAGGTGCCCTGCTACGGCTCGGGTAATACCAACGACCCAGAACCCGACCGCAGCGATCCGCAACGCATCGCCGCGCTCAACCAGATCTACACGGACGTCTCGCGCTCGATGCCAAAAGTCCAGATCGTCCACTGGCGAACACTCGTTTGTCCCGGCGGCCATCGCGTCGAGAACATCGCTGGTGTGCATCTCTGGCTGCCCGACGACCAACACCTCAGCAGCGCTGGAGCCGTCGTCGTATGGAAATGGTGGTTGCCACAGCTACGCGCATCACCCTGATCGCTTACCGGACCGCCCGATCGCGAGGCCCCTGCACAGATTGCCTGGCCCGGCCTAAAGGCCCTCAACTGCATCTACGCGCGATCGCCCCTCCTGTTCCTCGCATGTCGTCGATGTCAGGGTTGACGACATGCGGCGTAGAGAGCGGTCCGTACGAGTGAGGCCAACGTGAGTTGCCCGGCCGCCGAGGGGTGAACCCGGTCGGGCATGAGCAGGTTCGCACCGTTGGTCGCGGTGACGGCGGCGTTCCAGTCGACAACGTGCAAGTTGTGATGCGCCGAGACCGTCGCGGTGATCGCCTGGTTGATTTCGGACGCGATGGTCTGGGTGCCGGGCGGGCCGTCCATCACGGTGCTGATCGTCGTGACGAGGGCGCATCGCGCTGGGGTGAGGAGCGCGGTCATCCGTTCGAACCCGCTTCGCCAGTCTGGATGCGTCTGTGCTTGCCGCGCATCGTTGGTGCCGAGGTTCACGACTACCGCGAACGGATGCTTCCGGATCGCCGCTTGAAGCGTGGGGACCATCTCATCGATGCGTTTACCGATGCCCGAGTGGACATCGGCGTCATATTTGGTTCCGAGCGCCGCAGTGACATCACGGCCCGCGAAGAAGGTGATCGAGTCCCCAACGACGGCAACGGTTGGGGCCGAGGACCGGTGCGCCAAGCCTACGAACGTGACGACCACCGCGAGCAATGCCAAGACGACGAGCAGCACAACGCCTCGGCCAGTCAAGCCCACTCGGTGCTCCTGTACCCCCGGATCTATGGTCGAACTGCTCATGATGCTGTTATTCCCTGCCGAGCGTCGGGACGTGTCCGCTCCGGAGCGCCTCGGTCGAGCGTTGTCAGCACGTCGTGGCCGCACCGATATATGGGCTTGCCGTCGATCGTGATGCCAGCGTGGTTGCCGCCAGACGTTGGCGTCGGAAATACTGTGGTGTCCGGCCGAGGATGATCATCGGCAGTCGTCTCTTTTGTCAGACGGTTTTGATGCTGCGGCGCGTTCGAATGATTCGACCCAGGCTGCCAGCGACGATGGCGATGATGCCGCCCACCATGATCGCCCATCCGGTTCCGTGGACTGTCCCGACGTCATGCAGGATGGTTGGCCCGGATGCGCCGAGCAACACCCCGCCGAGCACCATGATGACGCCGACCGCGACGATGAGACCGCGTGCCGCGTAGCTCAACGCTCCGAGGATCAGCAGAAGTCCGAGACCGAGCTCGATCGACCCGAGCATCGCGCTCTGGTCGAAGCTGGCTGCTCGAACGATTGGTTCGTTCATCGAACTGTCGATGCCAGCGCGGGCCACGGTCATGATCGCGATAACTGCGATCACCAGGCCGAGGACACCAGCGAGGACCTGTCCCGGGCTCACTGCCAGTCGCGTCGTGGCGACGGTCGTTTCGGTCCGCGCGTCGGCGGTCTCGACGACTTCATGATGTTCCTCGACACTCATGGCTCTCCTCCGGAGAACTCGCCTGCTCGCTCAACGACGTCCTTGTCGCCACGGAGCCGTCGTGACGGTCCTTTATCGGCTCGTCCAGGGCTGCAATAAAGG
>JALYLU010000087.1 GCA_030774075.1 Actinomycetota bacterium
CACGATGCCCGGGATGCGTCGTTCGCCCGCGAGCGACTGCACGATCTCGAGCCGTGCGCCGAGAGGCCGGTCGATGAGGTCGTCGCCGTCGACGTGCAGCACGTCGAAGAAGAATCCCGACATCACCATCGCGTGCGTTGTCGCATCGTCACGACCGAACCGGCTCATCGTGTCCTGGAAACGGTAGGGACGCGCAGCATCGTCCACACCGATCGTCTCGCCGTCGAGCACGAAGGTGCGGGCCGCAAACGTACGGACGACTTCGACCACTTCGGGCAAACGGTCGGTGACGTCGTTGAGGTTGCGGGTGAAGACGCGTACGTCGTTGTAGTCGCGGTGCACTTGGATGCGCGCGCCATCGAGCTTCCATTCGACCGACGCCGGCCCGGTCGCGGCGAGTGCTTCTGCGACCGTGGCCGCGCTCGCCGCAAGCATCGGCTGCACGGGTCGCAACACCTCGAGGTGAACCTCGGCGAGCGACTGTTCACCGCCTTCGAGCGCGCGCTGCGCGGTATCGGCGAGGTCGCCGCCCAGCATCGCGGCGCGCCGGACCGTGTCGGCAGGAACGCGAGCCGCGTGCGCGATCGCGTCGGCCATGAGGCCCGCGAGGGCACCTTGACGCAACTCGCCGGTGAGCAGACGCACGACGAAGTCGGCCTCGGCCGGAGTCGAACGCGCGAACAGATCACCCAGGATCGCCTGGCGCGCCGCGGCCGATCCCGCCCCGGTGGTCGCCACGATGCGGTCGAGTGCGTCGTCGAGCTCCGCGACCGTCACGGGCGGCCCGTCGGGAGCTCCACCCACGCGACTGCGCACCGCGGAAAGTGTCGACCAGCCGACACCAATGCGGCCCTGGCGAGGCTCGCCCGTGAGCAGGCACACGACGATAACGACCTCGGCCGGAAGGCACTCTTTCAGCAGCGTCGCGAGCGACTCGATCTTTGCCTTGCGCGAACGTGTCGCCGATACCGTCTCGGAGGTCTGCACGACGACGGTAAGAAGCACGGCCGCCAGGGTACGGTCGCCGTCATGGAATATCGACGTCTCGGCCGCAGCGGCCTCCAAGTCAGTGTCTTGTCCTTCGGATCGTGGGTGTCGTTCGGCGACCAGCTCGGCGTCGATACCGCGATGGAATGTCTCGACGCCGCACAGCAAGCGGGCGTGAACTTCTTCGACAATGCCGAGTCGTACGCCGGCGGCAAGTCCGAGAGCATCATGGGCCAGGCGATCGCGAAGCTGGGTTGGGCGCGCCACAGCTACGTGCTCTCCACGAAGGTGTTCTGGGGCTTGTCCGACGAGCCCAACATGAAGAACACGTTGAACCGGAAGTATCTGACGCAGGCGATCGACGGCTCGCTCGATCGGCTCGGCCTCGACTTCGTCGACTTGTTGTTCTGCCATCGCGCTGATCCCAACACGCCGATCGAGGAAACGGTCTGGGCGATGAGCGACATCGTGTCGAGCGGCAAGGCGCTCTACTGGGGCACCTCGGAGTGGGCGCCCGACGAGATCCGCGCCGCGTGGGAGATCGCCGAGCGTCATCACCTGCACAAGCCGGTCATGGAGCAGCCGCAGTACAACCTGCTGCACCGCATGCGGGTCGAGTTCGAATACGCGCGGCTCTACGAAGACATCGGTTTGGGCCTCACGATCTGGAGCCCACTCGCGTCGGGTGTGCTCACCGGGAAGTACCTCGACGGCATGCCCGACGACTCGCGCGCGAAGTTGCCGGGCTACGAGTGGCTGCAGGGCATGCTCACCGACCCGAGGACCAACGAGAAGGTGCGCAAGTTGAAGGTCGTCGCCGACGAGCTCGGTTGCACGCTCGCGCAGCTCTCGCTTGCCTGGTGCACGAAGAACAAGCGGGTGTCGACGGTGATCACCGGGGCAAGCCGGGCGTCGCAGGTGCGCGAGAACATGGCCGCACTCGACGTCGCCGCGCGCCTCGACCGCGATGTGGTGGCTCGTATCGAGGAAGCGGTGCCGTTCACGGCGTAGTCGTCGGCGCGATCCGGACCGCGATCCGGTCCGCGATCCAGAATTGCGTGCGACCGGTCTCGCCCGGAGCCTCGGGCGGGCGCTGCTCGACGCGCTGGAGCGTGTATCCGAGCCGTTTCGGAATCGCGGCGCTCCGCACGTTCGCTTCGTCGCAGACGATCATCATCCGGTCGATGCCTTCGATCTGCAGCCCCGCCTCGGTCAACGCCAGCGCGGCCTTCGTCGCGTGGCCGCGTTTGCCCGCGTCGACGTGCAACCAGTACCCGATCTCGAGCGTGCCCGGACCGCGGCGCGTCATGAGCCCGAACGAGCCGAGGAACGAGTCGTCGCCGGTGTCGAACAGCCCGTACTGCCACTCCTCGGCGCGTTCGCGCTGCTGAGGTTGGTTGCGGAGTCGTCCGCGCTGGAACTCCACGTCGGCCGACTGGGCGTCGGCCCACGGCATCCACGGCTTCAGGTAGTCGAGGCTCTCTCCGACCGCACGCGCGATCGTCCCGGCGTCGTCGACGGTCATCCACCGGAGGTTCGTGTCGTCCTCGAGCTCGATGCGCTCGGGCGGGGAGATGCTCATATGTCGTCGCGGACGAAGCTGTGCGCGCGCTCGACGCGCGCGACGCGCAGCTCGTAGGCGTCGTACCAACGGGTGCGGCCCTCGTATTGCGCGAAAGCATGATCGGCGTCGCGCTTCCAGGCCGCGATCGATTCCTCGTCGGTCCAGTATGAGACCGTGATCCCGATGTCGGAGTGCGCGGTCTCGACGCCGAGGAATCCAGCTTGTTCCGCGGCGAGCGTCATCATTCGTTGCGCCGTCTGGTCGTAGCGATCGCCCGGTTGCTCGTCGCGGTGGGTCGAGAAGATCACCGCCCAATACGGGGGATCGGGGGTTCGGGCGAGGCCGTCGCCGGCCCCGAGACGATCGATCGACTCCACGCTCCGCTCCCTCCGGCCGATGCGCTCGGCGTCATTCTGCCTCCGCACCTGGACCGGCCTAATACGGATATGTACTATCCGGATTATTGCAACCGAGGGGGACGAGATGCGGGTGTTCGTGGCGGGAGCGACTGGCGTGCTGGGCCGGCGTGCAGTGACCCAACTCGTAGCCGCGGGGCACCAGGTCACCGGCGTCGCGAGATCGCCGGAGAAGGAGGCGTTGCTCGAGGCGCTCGGCGCCCGGCCGGTCCGCGTCGATCTGTTCGATGCGGATTCCGTGCGAGCCGCGGTGGTGGGACACGACGCGGTGGTGAACATCGCGACAAAGATCCCGCCGGTCGCGCAGATGGCGCGATTGCGCGCGTGGGACGAGAACGAGCGAATCCGCCGCGAGGCTTCGACCAACCTCGTCGACGGTGCGATCGCCGCCGGTGCCACGGTGTTCGTGCAAGAGTCGCTCGCGTTCCTCTACGGCGAGCACGGCGCCGACTGGCTCGACGCAACCTCCACTCCGTGGATGCCGTCGATTTTCAGCGGAGCGATGGGGGCGGCGGAGGAGAACGTCACGCGCTTCACGGCGAATGGCGGGCGCGGAGTCGTGTTGCGCTTCGGCCGCTTCTATGCGTCCGACAGCGACCAGACGACGGCGACGATACAGGCGGCGCGGCGCGGTCTCGTGCTCGACATCGGGAATGGCGACAGCTACTCGCCGATGATCGACGCCGACGACGCGGCCTCTGCCGTCGTCCAGGCGCTCGGCGCGCCGGCTGGTACATATGACATTGTCGACGACGAGCCGTTCACGCGTGGCGAGCAGAGTGCCGCCTTGGCTGCCGCCGTCGGGAGACGGCGCCTGTGGCGCGCACCGAAATGGGCCGCGCCCAAACGGGCGAGCTACCTCGCGGCGTCGCAGAGGGTGTCGAACCGAGCCTTTCGCGAGGCCACCAACTGGCGGCCGTTGTCGCCCAACGTGCGCGAGGGCTACCGAAAGCTCGTACGGGCGATGCGCATCGAGACGGTCCTACGCGGCCGAGTGCGGCTCATGCTGTGGGTGCTCGCCGTGACCGCGTTCGGCGTCGGCGTCCAAGCGGAGTTCTTCCCGCGCGCGTTCTACGACGACTTCCCGTACGGGCGCGGTTGGGTCGCGATGGACGGGCGGTACAACGAACACCTCATCCGCGACGTGGGCGCGCTCAACCTCGCGCTCTTCGTATTGACGATCGGCGCGTTAGTCGTCGGGAGCCGAGCGATCACACGGATTACCGCACTTTCCTGGCTCGTCTATTCGGTGCCGCACCTCGTGTACCACCTGCGTCATCTCACGATGGCGATGCCGGGCGTCGACAAGGTCGGCATCGTGGTCTCTCTCTCGATCCCGATTGTTGTCTCGATCGTGATGCTGTTCGATCGAGCGCGGATTCCCGCATCGTCCTCAGGCGGACGGCTCGCCGCTTGATCCTGTGTTGCCCGTTGAGGTTCGCGTCAGCCCGTACATGTTCAGCGACCGCAGTGAGATCTCATCCTCGGTGGAGCCGTCGTCGTACGCGGGAGACACCAGAGGTGAAGCCTGTTCGACGTCGACCATGACCACCGCGTGGATGCGCCCACGCTCGGTTCCACGCTCCTCGTAGAAGCGCACGACGTCCTCGTAGAGCGGCCCCTTCCGAAGGACCGTGGCGGGTCCTTTGAATCGATACCCCTTCCGTCGTATCGGGTCTACGACGTTGATCTCGACCACCAGGTTGCCGGCCTCGATGTTGCCGGTTGTGCGCGGCGAATGCAGGTCGAGGAACACGAGGTGCCGGTCGTCCCAGACCGTTGTGGTGCCCTTGGGGGACAGGTTGGGCGTGCCGTCGGGACAGACACTGGCGACGTAGCCGAGCCGCTGGGTTCGGACCACCTGCTTCATGTCTTCGTCCAGCACGGAGCTTCCCCCTAAGCACTCCTCACCTACGCTCACCAGCCGATGACCGAGGCTAATGACCGGGGTTGGCCTCGCGCAGCATGAGGACGTCGACTCTTGCGAGGCTGTTCGTGCTGGGCGCCTGCGTGTCTGCCTGCGCGCACGCGACGCACTCACCGGTCGACGCTTCGCCCAAGGTTGAGCCACGAACGTTTGTGTCAGGCTTCGAGTCGCTCGGCGACTTCGCCGGCATGTACATCTCTCCGCAGACTGCCAGCACCCGACACGCGCTGGTGTCGACTCCACGACACGGGGGAGAGCACGCACATTGCGCGTGGCTGACCGGTCGCGGAACCAGCGTCGATGCGGATGGCCCGAACCATCGCGGGTATCCGACCGTACAGCTGCGGAGAATCGACCCGCGGGGTTTCGCAACCCCGGCCGTGGTCGACCTGTGGGTTTGGGTCGACGCGAAGATGAGACCCGGACAGTGGCTCAGTCTCGCGACCTTGTCGCCCGATACGTCCGACCGATGGACGCGCGTCGTCACGGTCAATGTCAATCCTGGCGGGTGGATCGACGTGTACCACGTTCCCGATCAAGGCGAACACCGCCCGACCATCGAGACCCATCGCGCGTTCCCACAGCGGCAGTGGGTACACCTGTCGATCCGCATCGACTTCGACCCGCAACACGGGTCGCTCGAGGTGTTGCAAGACAACGAGCTCGTAGCCAGGGCGAAGGTGAACGGCGGACACGGGCGCCTCGAGCAGGCGCACTTCGGGATGTACGCGATCTCGTCGTTGACATCCGCCACGGTATGCAACGACGACCTCAAGATCACCATTCACTAGCCCGTCTGGGGGGCTGTTTCGGCCCTTGAACCATTCCGGCGCGCGTCACGTATCAAGCCTGAGTAGCTACTCTCGAGGAGGTACGCATGAAGGCAGTACGCACCGCAGCTGTTGGCGTGGTGTTCGGCGCGGCTCTGCTCGTGCCCGCTGGTGCCGCAATGGCAGCCGCGAATCCGAGCGGTACCGGATTGCCAAGCCAGTCTTGTGAAGACATCGGTGGTGCCATGCCCGGTCACACCGCAACTTCGCCGGGCGCTCCGTTCAACGAGGGCGTTGGGACTGGCGGTCTGAACTACAGCGAGACGTCGCAGTACGACGTCGCATGCTTCCAGCTGAATCACTAGCACGGCAGTGTGTTCCGCCCTTGCGGCACCGGCCTCGTGGCCGGTGCCGCAAGTCGCGAGGTGCGCGAGGATGCAGCGATGCTGGTCGACCGCGCGCTCGTGCGAAGGATCGAAGGGATGTTCGCGCGTGACGCGGCGGAGTATGCGTACGCGTTGCGGACGATAGACCCGACGAGCCTTGCCTCGGTCGCGGAGTGCGCGGGCGGCAGACTGGTCTATCTCGGCCCGGGAATGTTCGTGAACCGAGCCTTCGGCGTCGGCATCGATCGACCTGCGACCGCGACCGATGTCGACATGATCGTTGAGTTCTTCGCCGCACGCGACTGTGTTGCCGAGATCGAACTGTGCCCCTACGCACACGACGCAGTACGTGCTCGTGCCGTGGAACTCGGCTTTGGGATGGCCTGGTTCCGCAACGTCTACGCATACACACTCCTCGACGGACACATCCCACCGCTCAATTCGCCCGTGGAGTGCATCCCGGTCGACACCACAAATTTCGCCGTCTGGGAGTCATTCTGGGTCCAGAACAGCGTTGAGGGTCCCGGCATCGTCCAGTCGTTCGCGCGGGCACGGCATCGCAAGCCCGGCGAACACGACTTCATCGTGACGTCGGGCTCGGAAGTGGTCGCGGTATGTTCCATGACGATCAGCGGCGAGCTCGCCGACCTGGGCGGCATGACGACGCGTCCAACATTCCGCCGGCAAGGTGTGCAAGCAGCCTGCCTCGCACATCGCCTCAGCGTGGCGCGCCAAGCCGGTTGTGACCTCGCCGTGACGAGCGCAGATCCGGGAGGCGAATCCGCGCGCAATATCGAACGAGCAGGATTTCGCTGTCTCTACACGTCGGTCGGACTGCGGCGCTCCCTCGACCGGTGACGCGTTGTGCGCGCTCCTCGACAACGTGGATCGCCTCGGCCGCGGCACGGCGCGCCGCATCACCTGCACGCTCGCGGCAAAGACGTGACACGAACTCGACCATCAGGGCAGTATGAATTCGTGTTGGCCCCGTATGACGTGATCGTGATCGGTGCCGGTTCTGCGGGCGCGGTCCTTGCGGCCCAGTTGTCGCAGGATGCAAATACCTCGGTGCTGTTGCTCGAAGCCGGGCCCGATCACGCGACGGTCGATACACCGGCCGGGTTGCACGCCCCAAACTTCTTCGCCGCGGTGCTCGAGCCGGGTCGTATCTGGCCGAACCTGGTCGCAACGCGCGCCGCGGGTCAAGCCGAAGCGCTGTACGTGCGCGGCCGAGGCGCGGGTGGGTCGTCTTCGGTGAACGCGATGGGCGCCATCCGCGGCACCGTCGACGACTATGAACGCTGGGCCGACGAGCTCGGCTGTGCCGGTTGGGGTTGGCCGGAGATGCTCGATGTCTTCCTGCGCGTGGAGGACGATCTCGATTACGGCGGCGACGGTCTGCACGGCAAGGGCGGGCCGATCCCATTGTCTCGTGTGCCCTTCGGTGAGCTGTCGCCGCTCGACGGCGCACTGCGCGCGGCGATGCGCGGGCTCGGCTACCCAGTGTGCGACGACTACCACGCGCTCGACGCAACCGGCGTGAGCCGCGTCGCGCTCACGATACGCGACGGCCGGCGCGTCTCGACCAACGACGCGTACTTGGAGCCGGCGCGGGGTGGGGCGAACCTCGAGGTGCGTGGCGGTGTGATCGTCGACCGAGTGCTCTTCGACGGGCGACGGGCGAACGGAGTACGCACCGCGGCCGGCGAGGAGATCGCCGCGCACGAGGTGATCGTCAGCGCCGGTGCGATCCATTCGCCCGCGATCCTGTTGCGATCAGGTGTCGGGCTCGACGACCCCTTGCCGGTCGGTGCGAACCTGAAGGACCACGCGGCGACCCCGGGCTTCGAGATCGCGCTCGAGCCCGCGGGACGGATGCCATCTCCGAACGCGCCGTTGTTGGCTTCAATGCTCCGGTACACCTCCGGTCTGGCCGACGCCGGACCGAACGACATGCAGATGGTCTGGTTCGGTGCGGTCGGCCCGGGCGACGACGCGCTCACGGCCGGCCGGTTGATGGGTGCCGTCATGCGCGTGTTCTCGCAGGGCCAGGTACGGCTGCGCTCCGACGACCCGCTCGTCGACCCCGTCGTCGAGTTCAATATGCTGTCGGACAACCGTGATCGCACCCGGTTGCGCGAGTGCGTGCGGCGAATGATCGACGTCGTGCGCCATCCGGCCGTCGCTTCGATCAGCGACGGCGTGCTGGCGCTCACGACTCCGATCGACGAGCTGGACTCCGACGACGCGGTCGACGCCTGGTTGACTGCCAACGTGAACGACTACGTGCACGCGGTCGGGACCTGCCGGATGGGCACGCGCGGCGACGCGGCCGCCGTGGTCGACACCGACTGCCGGGTCATCGGCTACGAACGTCTGCGCGTGTGCGACGCATCGGTCATGCCGGACCTGCCGAAGGCGAATACGCATCTCACAACAGTTGCGATCGCGCAGCGGCTGGTTTCCGAGATCCTTTCCTGACCCGCACCGCGCAGCTCAGGCACTCTCCTTCGGTCGGTGCAGCTGTTGCGCGAACCACCACGTGTTTCCTTCGGTGTCACGCGTCTCGTAGCTACGGTCGCCGTAGGGCATGTCCGTCGGCTCCGACACGATCGTGGCGCCCGCGGCCCGCGCGCGCCGGCAGTGTTCATCGACGTCGGCTACGTAGACGTGAACGCCGCCCCACGTACCTCGAGCCTCCACCCGACCCGGTGTACCGAGCATGACGACGCCGCCGTCGCCGATCTCGACCTCGGCGTGACCGAACGTCGCGGAGTCCGGTTCGTGCCGCACTCGGAAGCCAAAGGCTTCAACGAGGAACCGCAACGCGGCGAAGCCATCCTCGTAGAAGAGATACGGGCAGACCGGCGGATAATCGTTCGGCACGTGCGCAGTCTCGTCGATGAACGAGCATCGGGCTACCTCTAGGCAATTCGCCGGTCAGGCCGTATCCCGCGAGGCAGCTCGAACGATTACCTCATGATGAGTGACTACGAGAACCCCAACGAAGCGGACTATTTCGAAGTGACCCGCCGCCTTCAGCAGTTCGGGTCTGCGCCCCTCGAAGCGGAGGTCGCGGCTCGGGCGCTTGGCCGAGTTCGGGCGGGCCGGGCGGCGACCCGACGGGTCGCTCGTACGAAGCTGCTGTCAGCCGCCGCGGTCGCCGCGTTCCTCGCGAGTGGCGTCGGGCTGGCCGCGGCCGACGTACTTCCTCCGTCGGCGCAAGACGTCGCGCACAACGCCCTCAAGACTGTCGGCGTCCACGTTCCACCGGGCCACGACCGCTACAACGACGCCACGGCGTGCCCGGGTGGACCGTACGCGAACCACGGCGCCTACGTCCGCGCGCATCCGGAGGATCCGAACGCCGGCAAGTCACCGTGTGGAAAGCCGACCCGAGCGGTCAACCCTTCAAGTCCAGGCGCCGAGAATGACAATGAAGGGAAGGGCGCCGGAAACGGACCCCCGCCCAGGGCGCAGGCGAAGAAGGATCAGGCGAAGAAAAACCAAGGCAAGAACGACCAAGCTACGAACGACGAAAAGGACCGCGACGAATCGGACGGCGGGGCACTCCAGCCGTCCAATACCGTTCCAAAGTCGCCGCCCTCGACACACGCTCCTGCGTCGACGACTACGCCGACCACCATTCCACGATCGACAACGACCACCTCGACCACCACTCCCGAATCGACGACCACGAGCACCCTCACTCATTCGTGAACCTCACCGAAAGTGCAACACCACCGGCGGTCATGACGGATGCGCCCCTTGACGATGCCGAGGCTTCGCAGCCCACGGTTGAAGCCGTGTTCCGTCATTTGGCCGGTCCAGTACATGCGTATCTACGCGCGGCCGGTGCTGTCGACAGCGAGGATCTGCTCGGTGAGGTGTTCTGCGACGTGACGCATGGCCTGGGCCGGTTTCGAGGCGACCGGCTTGCGCTACGCCGATGGGTGTTCACGATCGCCCATCACCGCCTCGTCGATGAACGTCGACGTCTCGCCCAACGTCGCCGCTTCTTGCGCGCCCACGTGGTACCGGTCGCCGAGGCACCGGGTGAGCCATTCGATCCCGGCCTCGTCGATGCTCTTGGTGCTCTTACAGCCGACCAGCGCGAAGTTGTCGTGCTGCGGTTCGTCGCGGATCTCCCGCTCGAAACGGTGGCCGAGCTGACCCGCCGACCTGTGGGCGCGGTCAAATCGTTGCAGCATCGTGCCCTGCGCCAGCTCGCCGAGATGCTTCGCAGCTAACAGAGAATCGGTCGTACGAGTTCTGATGACTCGGTCGTTGAGTGTCGCGGCACGCCAAAGTCATCTCGGTGACGTCCGCTATACAGTCACGAGGTGCAGTGGTATCGGACGGAGGCTGGACCTGCGACCGTGTGCCCGGAGTGCGGTGCGGCTGTCGCGCCGCCGGCTGGATCGGCCTTCGTCTATGGGGTCGGGCCAGTGGGGTATCAGTACTGCGCGGCGTGTGGTGAGAGATGGCGATGCATCTGGCAGCCCCCGGCCCACAACCGGCGACGTTGGCCTCGGTTGCTTGCGATTCTTGTTGGAGTAACGGTTGTCGCAGCCGGCGCCCTCTGGCTGCTCAAGCGCGACTCGACGAGCTACCCGTCGCATTGGGATGCGCGGCTGGCGCCGATTGCTGCCCGAGTCGAGGCGCTTCGCGGGCTGAAGTTCAAGCACCCGGTCCGGGTCGCGTACCTCGCCGCGCAGTCGTTCGAGAAGAAGTTGACGACGAGCCCGGCCGATTTGAAGAAGCAGCGCAAGCGGATCGACGAAGTAGGGGGACTGTTGCGGGCGGCGGGTTTGATCGGCGCGAACGTCGATCTTGCCCGGGCAGTCGACACGACCAACGCCGCCGCAACATCCGCGTTTTATGACTTCCACGCCAAAGTGGTGTATGTGCGCGGGACCGGTGCGTTCACCGTCGAGACCCGCGTGACGCTCGCGCACGAACTGACGCATGTCCTCCAGGACGAGCACTTCGATCTGCCGAAGCTCGAGAGGCGAGCTGACGACTCGACGTCGGGGTCCTCCGATGCGCTCAGGTCACTGATCGAGGGTGACGCGACCCGCATCCAAGACCGCTATCTCAGCGAGCAGTCGTCGGCCGATAAGCAGGCGTACGACCTGCTCTCGGCGAAGAGCGCGGACCAGGCGGCCCGGCGCACCCAACATGTCCCGGCGCTTGTCGGCACCTATTTCAGTGCTCCGTACATCTTCGGCCCGCAGGTCGTTCGGGTGTTGGACGAAATCGGCGGCCGCGCTGCCATCAACGCGGCGCTCACCGGACCGACACCGTCGACGCGCATCTATCTCGATCCCACCGCCGTGAATGACACGCCGCCGATCCCGGCGGTGCCGACACTGAACGCGGGTGAGAAGAAGCTTCCGACGTTCTCGAGCAACGAAGACGGCTTCGACCACTTCACGCTCTACCTGATGCTCGCCGCTCGGTTGGAGCGCGCAACCGCGTTGCGTGCAGCCGATGCGTACTCGGCGGGCTCCGAGGTTCTCTACTCCCGGTCCGGGGTTACGTGCTTCAGGGCTGCCCTCGACGGTGTCAACGCGAAGAGCGACGCGTACCTTCGATCGGTATTGGGG
>JALYLU010000088.1:0-6939 GCA_030774075.1 Actinomycetota bacterium
CGCGAGCTCGACGTCGAGCCCGGGCAGACGGTGCAAGAGGGCGATCGCATCGCGTTGATCGACGAGTCCTGAGCGAAGCGACCGCCCCGTGATCCACTTCGAAGAGCGGGGGCAGGTAGGCGTCGCGACGATCGATCGCCAGGAACGTCGCAACGCGCTGAACGCCGAGTTGTGCGCGCAGTTGCGAGGTCATCTCGAGCGGTCCGGTGAGCTGCGAGCGATTGTCATCACCGGAGCGGGGACCGCGTTCTGCTCGGGTGCCGATCTCGTCACCCGCTTCGCCGCCGACGGCGACGCGACCACCGACACGTTCCGACCTGCGTTCGAAGAGGTGCTCGACGCGATCGTCGCCCACCCGGCGCCCGTCGTCGCGGCGATCAACGGCCCCGCGATCGGAGCGGGGATGCAGCTCGCGGTCGCGTGCGACCTGCGCGTCGCCGCGCTCGGCGCCCGCCTCGCCATCCCCGGCGGCAAGCTGGGCATCCACCTCAGTGCCCGCAACATTTGGCGACTCGCCCAGCTCGTAGGCCAGGGCGCGGCCCGCGACTTCCTGCTCGCGGGGCGTACCGTCGACGCCGAGGAGGCGCTGCGCATGGGTCTGGTGCAGTACGTCGAGCACGACGCACTGGGCGCGGCGCTGGCGCTCGCGGGCGAGATCGCGGCGTCGGCGCCGCTGACCGTGCGCGGGCACAAGCGGGCGTTGAATCTCGTCGCCGACGCACAGTGGCTCGGTGACGGCGCTCGGGCGGCGATCGCCGACCTCGAGGCGCGCGCGTTCGCGAGCGACGACCTCCGAGAAGGCATGGCCGCCTTCGCCGAGAAGCGCAGTCCCAACTTCCACGGCACCTAGACGAGGTCAGATGGCTTCCCAGGACGATGTTCGTCGCATCGCGTTGTCGCTGCCGGAAGCGGTCGAGTCGAATGATCGCTTCGCCTTTTCAGTGCTCAACCGGGGCAAGGAGAAGGGGATCGTGTGGGTCTGGCTCGAGCGCCTCGAGCCGAAGAAGGCTCGCGTTCCCAACCCTGCCGTGGTCGCCATACGCGTCGCCGACGAGGCCGAGAAGCAGGCGTTGCTTGCCGTCGACGAGAAGAAGTTCTTCACCGAAGATCACTACAACGGCTATCCCGCGATCCTCGTTCGGCTCGCGGCCATCAAGGCGGACGAGCTCGAAGAGCTGATCACCGACGCGTGGCGCTGCATGGCGCCGCGCGCGCTGGTCGAGGATTTCGACGAGCATGAACCGAGCGGAGCATCGGATGGTTGAGGATCTCGAAGACCCCCGCCGACAGGAGCCGCCCTACGTTCTGGCGGAGCGAGAGATGCTCGAGGCCTGGCTCGAATATCACCGGACGACGCTGCTGCTCAAGTGCGAAGGGCTCGACGACGCCGACCGCAAGAGCCGGCCCGTGCGCACCTCCAAGTTGTCGCTCCATGGTCTGGTGCGCCACATGGCCGAGGTCGAGCGGAACTGGTTCCGTCGCGTGCTCCTTCGCGAGCGTGACGCGCCGCCGATCTGGTACGACCCCGCGATCGAGGACAGCGAGCTCGTCCCCCTCGATGACGCCGACTGGGAAGCGGACCTCGCCGCTTGGCACGGCGAGTGCGACGCCAGCCGCGCGGCAGCTGCGGCGCACGAGCTGGACGACACCGGACTGCGACACGGAGAGCCGTGCTCGTTGCGGTGGATCTACGTGCACATGATCGAGGAGTACGCGCGCCACAACGGCCACGCCGACATCATCCGCGAGCTGACCGACGGAGCTGTCGGCTGGTAGCCGAAGACCACGGGAGCGCGTCGAGATCCACGTTGCCGCCCGAGCAGATGATCCCGACATGCGCGCCGTCGAGCCTCGCCGCGTGGGCGGCCGCGAACGCGACCGCGGCACTCGGCTCGATCACTTGCTTCGTCCGTTCCCACACGACGCGCATCGCCTCGACGATGGCCGCTTCGTCGACGACGATCTGCTCGACGTCATGTTCGTCCAGGATCGCCTTCGTTCGAGCCGAGCAGCCGGTACGCAAGCCGTCGGCGACGCTGGAGGCTCGGTTGCGCGGCGATCCGCCGATCACTCGTATCGGCGCGACGGCGACGCATGTACCCGAGCACAACCCGCCACCGCCGATCGGCGTCACGACGACGTCGAGGTCGGGGATCTCCTGCGTCAACTCCAGCGCGGCGGTGCCTGCGCCGGCGATCACGCGTTCGTCGTCGAAGGGATGGATCTCGACCGCGCCCGTGCGATCGAGCACTTCGGCGAGCACCGCTTGGCGCGCGTCGAGGCTGTTATCGCACAAGGTGACCTCCGCGCCGTACCGCCGCACCGCGGTGCGCTTGGCGGTCGACGCATTTTTCGGCATCACGACGTAGGCCGGTATTCCACGCGTCTCGGCTGCGAGCGCGAGCGCGGCGGCATGATTGCCCGACGAGTGCGCGGCGACACCTCGACGCGCGCCGGCCTCGGTGAGCGACTGCACTGCGTTGGTTGCGCCGCGATACTTGAACGCACCGGCGCGTTGCAGGTGCTCGGCCTTGACGAACACATGCGCGTCGACCCAATGGTCGAGCGAACGCGAATGGAGCACGGGCGTGCGTTGCACGAACGGGGCGATGCGCGCCGCGGCTTCGTCGACGCGCGCCCGGTCGACGCTCACGTGTCTAGTAGCCCGCGGGGAGCGCGCGCTCCAGGTAGACGTAGAACGGGAACAACGCGACGAGGAACGGCAGGACGCCGGTCAGCCAAGTGAGCGGGTGCCGCCAGCGGCGGAACGTCCACCACCACCCGAGCCCGACGAGCGCGGCGATGATCCCCCAGGTGACACTCGGGACGAGACTGCGGGTCTGGCCCGACAGCCCTTCGGCGAGGCCCGCTCGCTCTGTGGCGCGCGCCTTGCCGGTGCCAAGGGTGGCCGCCGCTCGAGGCTTCGCCTTCGCCGGCTTCGCGCTCTTCGCCGGGACGAGCTTCGCCTTGACGACGATGCGCTGTGCCGCCGAGCCCTTGGGATGGCACGCCGTGAGCGTCAGCTCCGGATCGGGCGTATTGCCGACGACCCACACGTCGGTGGGTGCGACCGTGAACCACGGCCGGGACACCTGGTAGTCGAAGGTCCCGGCGAACGTCTCGATGATGATGTCGTCGCCCGGGACGAGGTTGTCGAGGCCCCAGAACGGGTGCAGGTAGGTGGTGCGATGCCCGGCGATCGCGGCATTGCCGATCGTTCCGGGCAGCGGTGTGCCCGGGTAGTGACCCGGGCCTTTCTTGAGATCGTCTCGCGACGTGCCCTCGACGAACAACATGTGCAAGTTGATGCGCGGGATCGTGATCCAGCCCTCGACGTCGCCATCCGCGGGCGTCGGGATCGGAGGCCGCGCGTCGGAGTATGGAACGGTCGTCGTGGTTGGTCCGGCCTCGGGGGCTGGTTTCTTCACAGTCGTCGGGACGGGGCCGACGGTGTCGTTCTCCGCGGCGTATTGCTTCATCTCCTTTTGGAAGTTGTTCTTGAGATTTTCCTGGGCGCGAGCGGTGAAAATGCCAGTGCCCCACAGCTGATACACGACGAACAGCAGTATCAGGATCCCAAGGGTCACCAGCGTCCGGCCGATGCCCGCGATCGCACGTCGCACGCCGCTGATCGTACCGGCCGTGATGCGGTGCTCCCGCGCGGTGGTCGGCCCGGGTTCGCCGGGTTCGCCAACCTCTCCGTAAGCTTCACCCGTACCGCACCCCCGGTCCCCGGAGCTCTGGTTGCGCTGCGTACGCCTTCGGTCGGCCGTTTGCATGCTCGGACGATTTCCCGCGCTCGCGGGCGCCGATCTCGAGGTCGAAACCGGAGAGGTCGTGCTGCTCAGCGGGCCGAACGGCGCCGGCAAGACCACGCTGTTGCGGCTGTGTGCGGGTCTCTTGGCGCTGCGCGACGGAGAGGCTGAGGTGCTCGGCGTGAATCTGGCGGTCGAGCCACGTCGCGTGCGCCGCGCGGTCGCTCTCGTCGGTCACGAGACATTCTGTTACGACGATCTCACCGTTGCCGAGAACGTGCGCTTCGCGGCTCGGTCGACCGGTCACCGCGCGGCTGATGCCGACAACGTCCTCGAACGAGTCGGTTTGCAACGGGTCGCGCACACTGCGCACGGCAGGTTGTCGCAGGGGCAGCGCCGGCGCTTGTCGCTGGCCAACGCGCTCGTCCGCGAGCCGCGCCTGCTGTTGCTCGACGAGCCGCACGCCGGCCTCGACGAGCACGGGCGCGCGGTGTTGGCGGAGATCGTGCGCGCGGCGCCCGCGGAGGGCTGCACAGTGATTTTGGCGTCGCACGAGCTCGATCTCGCACGCAAGCTCGCGACGCGCGAGGTACGCATCG
The DNA here is from genome assembly GCA_030774075.1 of Actinomycetota bacterium. Taxonomy (GTDB): domain Bacteria; phylum Actinomycetota; class Acidimicrobiia; order IMCC26256; family PALSA-610; genus PALSA-610. The sequence continues at coordinate 4,355 of JALYLU010000088.1, forward strand.
TCGCCGGCCAGGTTCACGCGGTACCTGCTGCTGCTCCGACCGCGGAGCCGGTCGTGGCCGAAGTCGAGGCGCACGCATGAGCTTCCTGCGCGACGCCCTGCTCGTCGCGGGCAAGGATCTGCGCATCGAGCGCCGGTCGCGGGTCGCGCTCCAGCAGATCATCCCGTTCGGTGGCGTCGTCGTGATGCTGTTCGCGTTTGCGCTCGACTCGGACCGCACGCTGCTGCACCAGGCCGCGCCGGGACTGTTCTGGGCCGCGGTGCTCCTCGCCGTCGTGCTCGCGGTCGGGCGGTCGTTCGCGATCGAGGAAGCCAATCGCGCGCGCGACGGTCTGCGGTTGTCCGGTCTCGACGGCGGATCGATCTTCCTCGGCAAGGCCGCCGCGGTCGCGGTCGAGTTGTTCCTGCTCGAGGTGATCGTCGGAGCCGCCGTGGTCGTGTTGTACGACGTTTCGGTCCGGGGCGTGGTCGTCCTTCTTTGCGCGGCTGTGGCCGCCACCGTCGGACTCGCGGCCACCGGTACGGTCTACGGCGTGTTGGCAGGAGGATTGCGCGCCCGCGAGACACTCGTGCCTCTGCTCGTTCTCCCGGCGGTCACTCCGGTGATGCTCGGCGCGACGCGTTCGTTCCAAGCGGCGCTCGACGGTACGCCCGGCGACGCGTGGCCTTGGGTGCAATTGCTCGCGGCGTTCGCGGTGCTGGCGGTCGCGGCGGGCACCGTCGCGTTCGGTCCGCTCCTGGAGGAAGCATGAAGCGGCTCTTCCTCGCGACGACCGTCGCCGCGCTGGCCGTTACCGCCGTGTTCGCGTTGTGGATCACGCCGCCGCGCGCCGATCAAGGCTTCGACGCGGTGCGACTGCTCTATCTGCACGCGCCGACGGCGTGGATCGCGTATCTGGCCTTCGGTGTCACCGCGCTGGCGTCACTGCTGTGGCTGTTCCCGCGCACGCGCAGCACCACGTGGGACCTGCTCGCGGGCGCGTCGGCCGAGGTCGGCGTCGTGTTCACGGCGCTCACGCTCGTACTCGGGTCGCTCTGGGGCCGGCCGACATGGGGAACCTGGTGGGAGTGGGACGCGCGTCTCACCACCACTGCGATCCTCTTCTTCCTCTACCTCGGCTATCTCGCCCTGCGTCGCACGGGAACGACCGCCGACGAGCGCGGGAAGCGGAGCGCGATCGCCGCACTGATCGCCTTCGCCGACGTTCCCGTGAGCTACCTGTCGGTGACCTGGTGGCAGACGCTGCATCAGCAGGGCACCGTCTTCAACGAGCGGCTCAGCGTGAAGATCGACGGTTCGATGGCCTTCACCCTCGTCGCCGCGGTCGTCTCGTTCACCTTGCTCTACGGGTACCTCGTGCTCGAGCGCTTCGAGCTCGCGCAGCTCGAAGAGGGACGCGAGGCACGCGAGCTCGAGCGCGCGATCGCGGACCGGGTTCGCGCCGAGCACGTGGAGGTCGCTCCCGTATGAGTCACAACTGGGGGTTCGTGGCCGCGGGCTATTCGATCACCACGGCCGCGCTCGTGGGCTACTTCGTGTGGGTACGGCTGCGCACCCGACACTTACGGCGAACGCTTCGCGACGAGAACCGTGACTGAACCGCTGGCGCCGGCTCCGCTCCGCAAGAGCAACCGTTTGCGGTACACGATCGTCGCGGTTCTGTGCGTCGGCGCCGTCGCATGGATGCTCGTACTGATGCAGAAGAACGTCGTCTTCTTCAAGACTATCTCGCAAGCGGTGCGTGACGAGCCGCACGACGGTACGCGTACGATGCGGATCGGCGGGGGTGTGCTTCCGCTCAGTATTCAGCAGCACTCCGACGGCGCCGACTTCGACCTCACCGAGGGCGGGGTCACGGTGCACGTCCACCACCTTGGCAACGAGCCCGAGCTCTTCAAGGATTGCGCGCCGGTGGTTGCCGAGGGTCATTGGAGTGCACGGGGCTCGACCACGTTCGATTCGACCCGCCTGCTGATCAAGCACGGCGCCGACTACAGGCCGCCCAAGTCCGGCACCCAGTGTCCGCCCGACCCGATCGGCCGTGGCAGTTGAGAGCACAGCTCGGCTTCGGCCTGCTCACGATCGGAACCGTCGCTTGCGCCCTCGGCCTCGCCACGCTGGCGACCGGCCTCGCGACGCGGCGTCGCGCGCTGCTCGAACTCGGCCGGCGCTACGTCGTGGTGGTACTCGTCGCCGTCGTCGGCGCGTTCATTGTCATGGAGACGGCATTGTTCGGCCACGACTTCTCGATCAAGTACGTCGCGGACAACGTCGCGCGAGCGACGCCCGGTCTCTACACGTTCACCGCGGCCTGGGGCGCGCTCGAGGGTTCGATCCTGTTGTGGGCGCTCCTGCTGTCGGTCTACGTGGCCGTCACCACGTGGCGATTCCGGAATCGCTCCGACGACCCGCTCGTCGCCTGGGCCACCCTGGTTCAGTACGCGGTGCTGCTCTTCTTCTTCGCCCTGATGCTCTTCGCCGCCAACCCGTTCAAGACTCAGCCCGTCTCGGTCCCGTTCGACGGTGCCGGTCCGAATCCATTGCTCCAGAACCATCCGCTCGTCGCGATCCACCCGCCGTTCCTC
>JALYLU010000088.1:6949-11647 GCA_030774075.1 Actinomycetota bacterium
ACACGGGATACGTCGGCTTCGCGATCCCGTTCTCCTTCGCGCTCGCCGCGCTGATCACGGGCCGGTTCGGCGAGGGCTGGCTTGCGGCGGTGCGGCGGACCACGCTCATCTCGTGGGGTTTCCTCACCGTCGGCATCGTGCTGGGCGCGTGGTGGAGCTATTCGGTACTCGGCTGGGGCGGCTTCTGGGGTTGGGATCCAGTTGAGAACGCATCGCTCCTGCCGTGGCTCACCGCAACCGCGTTCATCCACTCGGTGATGGTGCAGGAGCGACGCGGAATGCTGCGGGTGTGGAACCTGTCGCTCGTGCTCGCGACGTTCTGCCTCACGATCCTCGGCACGTTCCTGACCCGGTCGGGCGTCGTCAACTCAGTGCACGCGTTCTCGCAGTCGAGCATCGGTCCGTGGTTGCTGACGTTCCTCGGCGTGTGCGCGTTCGGGAGCGTCGCATTGGTCGCCTGGCGCGGCGACAAGCTCCGCTCGCCGGGTCGCATCGACTCTGCCGTGTCTCGCGAAGCTGCGTTCTTGTTGAACAATCTCCTGTTCGCCGGGTTCGCGCTCGTCGTGCTCACCGGCACCGTGTTCCCACTGCTGGTCGAGGCACTGCAGAACAAACAGGTCACAGTGGGGGAGCCGTACTTCACGCGCCTCGGCGTGCCGATCGGCATCGCCCTGCTGTTCCTCATGTCGGTCGGACCGGTTCTGCCCTGGCGGGCCGCGAGCGGGGAGTTGCTGCGCGACCGGCTTTTGATCCCGGCGTGGGCCGGGGCCCTCACGCTGGTGATCGCGCTGGTTGCCGGCGCGCACGGTGTCGCCAACGTCGGCGCCTTCGCCCTCGGCGCGTTTGCACTCACGAGTATCGGTCGTTCGGTCGTCGTTGGAATCCGAGCCCGGAAGCGTGCGACATCCGAGGCCCTTCCAGTTGCCGCGGCGCGCACCGTGCGCTCCAATCCACGCTTGTACGGCGGTCTGCTCGTGCATGCCGGTGTCGTCGTGGTTGCGGTCGCGCTCGCGACGACCGGCGGCTACACGACGAAGCGCGAGGTGCAGCTGTCGCCCGGCGAGTCCGCGCGAGTGCGCGGCTACACGGTGACGTACATCGGTCGCGAGGTCGCGAGGTCGGCGCAGAAGACGACGATCAAAGCGCGCGTGAGGGTGAGCGGTGTCGGTGAGCTCGCTCCTGCGATCTCCACGTTCCCAAACGCGGCCGAGGGCATCGGCACACCCTCGATCCATACGACGCTGTGGCGCGACGTCTACCTGACCCTCGTCTCGTCGCCGACGTCGGGCCGGGTCACGATCGGCGTGCAGATCGGGACGATGGTGATGTGGCTCTGGATCGGCGGTCTGATCATGGCGCTCGGCACCGCGCTCGCGCTCGTTCCCGTGCGTAAGCGCGAAGTGCTGGAGCGCGCGATCGGCGCCGTACCCGATGACGATTCCGTGCCGGCTTCGCTTGCCGACGCGCGCACGTGATGCGATCTCCGATTCGCTGGATCGCGCTCAGCGCCGCGGTCGTGCTCGTCGGTTTCGGGGTGGTGCTCGCGATCCAGGTCGCGCGCCGGACACCAGAGCCGTCATCACCGCGGCTAGTGCTCGAGCACGCACCCGCGCCGAGCTTCACTCTGAAGAGCCTCGACGGCAAGACGATCAGCTCTTCGGAGTTGAAGAACAAGACCTACGTCGTCAACTTCTTCAACAGTTGGTGCATCCCGTGTCAGCAAGAGGCGCCTGCGCTCAAGGCGTTCTACGCCGAGCACAGGTCGGAGACCGACTTCGCGATGATCGGGATCATCATCGACGACGACGCTTCGACGATGCGCGGCTACGTGCGAGACCAGGGCATCGCGTGGCCGGTCGGGGTCGACCCGCACGGCAGTGCGTCGTTGGGTTTCGGTACCACCGGACAGCCCGAGACGTACGTCATTGCGCCGGACGGGGTCGCGGTGTGCGGCACAATCGGCGCGTCGACCCAGGCCGCGCTCGACGCTTGGCTCTTGGCCGCGCGCACGGGCCAACAGTGCACACCCGTAAAGAATTGACATGAGTTCGCGCAAGCTCCTGCCGTGGTTCGCGCTCATCGTGGTCGTCATCGTCGGCGTCGTCGTGCTGGTGGTGCGTTCCCGTCCCGACAGCTCGCCCGCGGCACGCGCGGAACGGCTCGAGCATCAGCTCGCGTGCCCGGTCTGCGACGGTCAATCCATTGCCGACAGCAACTCGCCCCAGTCCCGCGCCATCCGCGACGACATCCCGCGCCGTATCGCCGCAGGCCAGTCGGACGCCGAGATCCGTGCGTTCTACGTGTCGAGATATACCGAGCGGATCCTGGAGACGCCTTCCAATTCGGGTCTCGGCATCGTGGCATGGGGTCTGCCCGCGCTCGCGGTCATCCTGGGTTCGGCGAGCATCGTCGTCGCGGTACGCAGGTGGAGCCGCGCGCCGCGCTTGACGGCCACCGACGCGGACGAGGACATCGTGCGCCGGGCGCGCGAGGACGGCGAATGAGCGACGACCTCGAGGCCGAGCGCACCTTCCTCCTACGTTCGCTCGACGATCTCGATTCCGAGCTCGCGACCGGCAACATCGATCCCGACACCTATCGCGTGCTGCACGACGACTACACGGCGCGCGCCTCGGCGGTAATCCAAACGATCGCCGACGGAGTGGAGCGCCGATCGCCCGGTTCGCCGCGCGTCCCGCCGGCGATGCGCGTGCTCACGTTCGGGGGCATCGTCGTCTTCGCGGTGGTGGCCGCCATCTTGCTCGCCCACGCGGTCGGTCAGCGGCGTCCGGGACAGCAGATCACGGGCGACGCGCAGTCGAGCGGTCCGTCGACCACTGCATCGGCCGCCAGCGTCGTGGCGACGGCCAAGAAGGCGGCCGCCGCGCAGCCGAAGAGCTACGACGCGCGCGTTCGCTACGCCCGCGCGCTCGTGTCGGTCGGCGCCCTGCCCGCCGCAGTTGAGGAGTACGTCGCGGCGTCGAAGCTCGACGCGACTCAGGCCGAACCTCTCGCCTATGCGGGATGGCTCACCGCGCTCGTCGCCCGACAGGTGACCGCGCCCGCGACCAAGAAGGAGCTCCTCGACGCCGCGGCCAAAAGTCTCGACCGAGCGATCTCCGTCGATCCGACCTACCCTGACTCGTACGTTTTCAAGGGACTGCTCCTTGCGCAGCTGGAGAACAAGCAGTGCGCGGGCGCCGTCGCGTTGCAGCAGTTCCTCGTAACCGCAACCGTCGACCATCCGATGCGCCAGGTCGTACTCTCCGCGCTGGCGCAGGCCGTGAAGGCCGGCAACTGTCCGGCGCCAAAGAGCACAGCAACGACCACACCAACCACCAAGCCGTAAGGAGCCCGACGTGGCCGCCAAGAAGTTGCCCGAACCGCAAACTGACGAGACCAAGATCTACCGGGTCACGATCACGACCGATCGTGGTTCGATCGTGATGGATCTCGACCCGCAGCTCGCGCCGAACACCGTCAACAACTTCATCACCCTCGCGCGGCAGGGTTACTACGACTCGCTCACGTTCCACCGGGTCGTGCCCGAGTTCGTGATCCAGGGCGGCTGCCCCGAGGGCAGCGGAAGAGGCGGGCCCGGCTACAAGTTCGCCGACGAGCCGGTCAAAGGCGAATACACCCTCGGCGCGGTCGCGATGGCGAACTCCGGGCCGGACACCAACGGATCACAGTTCTTCATCTGTATCGACGACTGCACTCGCAAGCTCACGCCGAACTACAACCTGTTCGGCCACGTCGTCGAGGGCATCGACGTCGCCCAGGCGACGAAGGTGGGCGACGTGATGAGGAAGATCGAGATCGAGGAGCGCGATCGCTAGCCATTGGCCCGTTCGCCGGATCGGTAAGAATCACCCCGTGCGGATCACGGCAAAGGCCGACTATGCGGTTCGGGCGGCCGTCGAGCTCGCGGCGGCCGAGAAAACCGGCGAACCGGTCAAAGGCGAATACCTTGCGCGGCTCCAGGGCATCCCGCAGAACTTCCTCGAGAACATCCTCACGGAGTTGCGCCGATCGGGCATCGTCCGCACGCGCCGGGGCGCCGACGGCGGCTACCAGCTCGCCCGGCCCGCGGTCGACATCACCGTCGCCGACGTGCTGCGCGCGGTGGAGGGGCCGCTGGCCGCGGTCCAGGGTGTCCGACCCGACGAGCTCTCCTACGGCGGCGCGGCCGAGCGTCTCCCCGAGGTGTGGGTCGCGTTGCGGGCGAGTCTCAGAGACGTGCTCGAGCACGTCACCCTCGCCGACATTGCCCGGGGTCGTCTGCCGTCGGTCGTGAAGGAACGGACGCGTCCCAAGGACGCGTGGCGAGCGCACTAGGACCTCGCGTGATCGTCCTCTTCATCCTCGTCGGCATTGCCGGCGTCGCCGGCGGGGTCGCGTACCTCCGCTTCAAGATGCGTGAGGAGCGAGTGCGCGCGGTCGTCGCACTCGCGCAGCGCATCGGGTTCACGTTCTGCAACGCCGACGTCGAGCACCTCGTCGACATGCCGTTCGCCCTGTTCTCGAAGGGCGACGGACGGCGTATCGAGCTCGTCATCTCCGGGGTGCACAACGGTGTACCGATGCGCATGTTCGACTATTGGTACTACGACGAGACCTCGAATGGTCACGGTGCGCGGAGCCGCAACTACCACCGTTTCACCTGCGCGCTCGCGACGATTCCGGCCGCGTGTCCCC
>JALYLU010000089.1 GCA_030774075.1 Actinomycetota bacterium
CGGGCTCCACGGTGCGCGTCTGGCGCCGCGACAACGGTTCGACCGCATCGAGCATCGACGTTGGCGCGGCTTGGGTGCACTCGGTCGCATTCAATCCGGACGGCACTGTGCTTGCCATCGCTGTTGATCGCAGTCGCGGCGATCTCGAGTCCGCGTCCGGACCCGAGATCGGGCTCGTTCGGTTCGTCGATCCCCACACTGGTCGCGACGTCGGCGACCCGATCTCGTACGACAACGGTCCCCCGATCTCCCTCGGGTGGAGTCGTGACGGTCGACTGCTCGCCGCCGCGACTGCCGACAACTTCCTGCACATCTACGACGGGCGCACGCGCCGTCCCGTCGTGGCCAACATCGAGAACGTGGACGCACCGCACCTGGACGTCGCATTCAGCAACGACGGCACACGCGTGGTTACGGGAACGGGCGGCGGCGCGGTCCGACAATGGGACGCGAGGACGGGCAAGGAGATTCCGCCTGCGCTCGAGGGACAAGTCGGTGACGTCGCCGGCGTGGCATACAGCGCGGACGGCCGGATGCTGGCCACGACCGCGTTCGGCCTTTCGACGACGAGGTTGTGGGAGGTGCCGGCCGGTCGGGTCATCGGCGCCGACCTCGTCGGCGGTCGCGTGCCGTACACGACGAGAACCGTTTCCTTCGAGCACTTCGCGCGCAGCCGCCCCGCCTTCGCTCCCGATGGGAGACATCTCGCCACCGTCGGCGCCGACGGTGCCGCCGAGCTCTGGGACCTCGCGCCGGACGACTGGTTGCAGGCTGCGTGCGCGGTCGCGGGCCGCGATCTCACCGACGCCGAGTGGCGCGAGCACCTCCCGGCACGTCATCCGTTTGCACTATGCCCACGGTGACGCCGACACGGCCCTCGCTCCGCGAGAAAACCACGTCTCGCTTCAGACGGAAGTCTCCGGGTGATCGGGTTCGGTCGCCTTGTCAGTCGGTGGATTCGAGGCCGACGCGGTTGTTCCCTCCGGTGCCGGACGCGGTCGCCAAGCGACACCGTCCCACCAATGTGCCCCGTCTTCGGTGAAGTGCACACCAGGCGGGAGTGTCTTTCCGGCGTCGATCCAGGTCGAGCCGTTCCACCAGTACCGACGGTCCTCCGACCACGTCAACTGGTTCGCCGCACTGACGAAGGGCAAGGCGGCCGTCGGCGGGACCGAGGGATCGATGCGCACCACGACCATCTGGTCTTTTTGGGTTGCGTACACGATGCAGTAAACGAGGAGCGGCAACAGACACAAGAAGAAGCCGATCACGGCCCAGAGGATGCTGAATTCCTTCTTCTTGAAGAGTGTCGTCGAGTCGGTCGTCTGGGTGGACACTACGAACCCCTGCGCGATGTAGCTCATAACAGCCTGCTGCATCTGCTCGGTCGTCGGAACGATGACGGTCGCGACGGTGGCGCTCACTTCGTCTCCTCGAGATGGGCTAAGTGAATCGATAGGAGCACGCATATTGCTCGCTCTCGGACGGTTGTGCGAGGGTCGTCTCTGCGGGGATGTAAGACGACCGATGTGGTGAGCGCCTGGGGTGATGGCCTTGGTCTCGAACGTGGTCCTGATCACGGGGTGTTCGACCGGTATCGGCCGCGCGACCGCCGAACGCCTCATTCGAGCGGGGTTCGATGTGTTCGCGACAGCACGGCGACCCGAGACGCTCGAGGAACTCGAGGGGTTGGGCTGTCGCACGCTCGCACTCGATGTCACCGACGAGGAGTCGATGGTGCGCGCGGTGCGCAGTGTCGTCGACACAAAAGGCGCGGTCGGAGTGCTGGTCAACAACGCCGGTTATGGCGAGTACGGCCCAGTCGAGGAATCGTCCGCCGACGCGTTGCGGCAGCAGTTGGAGACCAACGTCGTGGGGTTGACGCGGCTCACGCAGTTGGTTTTGCCGCAGATGCGCGCACAGCGGTGGGGACGCATCATCAATCTCGGTTCCATTTCCGGCAAGATTTCGCTACCGGGGTGCGCGTACTACAGCGCGTCGAAGTACGCGGTGGAAGCCATCAGCGACGCACTGCGCTTCGAGGTCCGGCCATTTGGGATCGCCGTATCGCTCATCGAGCCTGGCGCGATCAAGACCGCGTTCGACGAGGCCGGGCTGGCCCGTCTACGGGCAAGTACCCGTGAGGGGTCGCCGTACAAGCGCTACAACGATGGGGTGGCGAAGGGGATTGCTGCGGCATATGAGGGCGCGATGGGGAAGATGGCGGGAAGCCCAGACGATGTGGCCAGGGTGATCGAGCGGGCGATACGTGCAAGGCGTCCGCGCTCGCGTTACCGCGTCGGCGGGGGAGCCTCCTTGATGCTCGCGACCCGAAAGTTGCTGCCCGATCGAGCGATGGACCTTCTGCTGCGGTCTCAGTTTCCTTCGCCGGCAAGAGACTCCGACGAACGGACGGTCTAGGTATCGGGCTCCGACGCCGAGTCGAAGAGTCGTTCCGCGTCGGGAGGGATATGTAGAAGAACCGCACCCCGATACGCCTGACGGAGCCTCGGATGCGTCCTGAGAGCCTCCGCGAACGCAGTCTTCACCTCTTCCCAGTGATGATCGAGGAAGGGCTCGACGACCACGATGGCGAGCCACCCGAGGTCCTCCGCGCTTGCCTCGTTGCACGCGTCGATCAGTTGACCGAGCGTTGTCGCCGGATCGCCATCGACCGCATCGATGTGTCGGTACTTGTTGATGGCGTACTCACCGCTCAGATCGTCAGGCATCGGTTCGAGTCTTCAGCTCGAGACGTGGGCACGGAACCATTCGGATTGGCGTTGCGCCCAGAGCTTTGTGATGCCGCAATCGAAGATCTGGAAGCCATGTGGCATCTCGGGAGCAACGAAGAGCTCGATGTCGACGCCGGCTGCGGATGCCCGGCTCGCGAAGAGCAACGAGTCGTCAACGAGATGGTCGCAGGTGCCGACGCTCACAAAACAGGGGGGAAGACCGCGCAGGTCGGCGAATGCCGGCGAGATGTCGGGCGCCCGGCGTTCATCGTCGGTCATGCCCGGCAGAAAGCACTCGGCGACCAATGTCGAAGCGTCCGGGCTCAGGATGTCGAAGCCGTCGTGGGGGCGAAGGCCGCGTTGACTGGGTGAGCGACCCCAGTCATAGATGCCGAACGTGAGGTTCAACCCGGCGACGCGGGTGATGGCATCCAACTCGTCTCGTACTCGAAGCGCAACAATCGCAGCCATGTATGCGCCGGCCGACTCGCCGCCGATCAGCACGCGTTCGCAGTCGAACTCCGACTCGACGTGTCCGAGGAGCCAGCGCGCGACCGCGACGCCGTCGTCGGGACCGGCGGGCCAAGGATGCTCGGGCGCCTTGCGGTAGTCGGCCGAGATGACGAGCACTCCGAACTCCCTCGCGAGCTCGCGATTCGGAATGTCCATGAGCTCAGGCGCGCCTGCGATCATGCCACCACCGTGGAAGTGCAGGTAGACGCTGTGCACGCGTCCGTCAGGTCGAGACAGTCGGCAGCGCACGCCTCCGAGGTCACGCTCCTCGGTGTCAGGGAGCGGGAACGTCATGCGTGCCAGCGACTGTCGTTGCTGCGCGACCTGCTCGTCGCGGGTCAAGTCGGCATCCGCCACTTCGCCCATGGGAAGCGTTCCGCGGCCGGCCTCGATCGCGGCGCGTGCTTCCGGCCGCATCGCCTCGACCTCGTCCGACCACAATCGGAAGGTGTCCACGTCACCTCGCCTTTCGATTCGTGGGGCGCACAGTCGACGGTCACGCCTCGACGGATGAGAACCTAATTCACCGCGCGGTCGACTGGGCCGACCTGGCGACCTTTCTCCCAGACCGATATATGCGTCGTGCTGTCGCTCGTGAAGCGCGCGCGGTTCCAGTCGTTCCAGCGTTCACGCAAGGTGAGTCCGGCGAGTCGCGCCATCAGGTCCAGTTCGGACGGCCACACGTAGCGAAACGGCATCGAGAAGGTTTCGAGTCGGCCGTCGACCAGCCAATAGTGATGAGAGACAAGGCCTTGCACGGCGACGTCGTACTCGTCGAAGCCGAGCCTCGTCGGGCTCACGGTGAACGCCCGGACGGTCTCGCCGGGCGGGAGCCGCTGGAGCCCAGGAACCCCTACCTCGATCACGAAGCACCCACCGGGTTCCAGATGCGCGGACGCGTTGCGGAAGCACTCAACCTGTTCGTCCTGCGTGGTCAGGTTCATGATTGTGTTGTACACGAGGTAGGCGAGTGTGAACGTCCCGTCCACCTTCGTGGTCGCGAAATCGCCGATCGTCACGCCGATGTTCTCCGTACCCGGCTTGGCCTGCAGCTGTGCGACCATGGCGGGCGACAGGTCGATCCCGTGCACGTGAACGCCGCGCAGGCTGAGGGGCAACGCGATTCGGCCAGTGCCGATGCCGAATTCGAGAGCGGCGCCCTTTCCTGCCAGATCGGCGAGGAAACTCACCGCCGGCTCGAGGACAGCCGGCTCGAACATGTCCGTCGAGCTCGCGTCGTACCCCTTCGCTATCCGTTCGTCGAAGTGGATCTTTGGCACCGGCGCACTCTGGCAGAAGTTCCGGCCGGCTGCGATCGATTTCCCCGCGTCGGGCGGTGTCGTGGATGGGGTCGGTTAGTCGGCTTGCCATCGCCGAGGGTCGAGGTAGTCGTTCAGGCCGGCCCACGACATGGACGTGTCCGTCGTGTCGCGATGAGGCCGTTGGAACTGTCCGACATAGATCGAGATCTCGGTCAGGTCCCACCGCAGCCGATAGAGCGCGAGCGTCTCTTCAAAAAGCACGACACCTGTGGTCGCCTCGTACAGGTCGACGACCTGCGGGTCACCATCGGCAAGTGTCCAGACATCCCGTTCGGGCGGGGCGAGCAGCGTTGTGTCCCAGTCGACCAGCATCAGACCACCGTCGCTCGCGAGGGTGTTCCTCGGATGCGGCTCTCCGTGCGTCAGCACCATGCGATCCGCTCGTCGGCGCGTCCCGACAACGAGCGTGTCGTAGCGCGCGAGCACTCGCTCGACCTCGCGGGCATGTCGCGCCAGTAGCGCCCGTGCAGCCTCGCCGTACGGTCCGGTGTCCCACCGTCCGGAGTGTTCTGTCAGAACGGCGGTGAGGTCCTCGCGATGGGGAATGGCGAAATCGTCAACGACGGCGCCTTGAATCGTTGGACCGGACGCTCCATGGACCCCGACGATGAGATCCAGCACGGCGAGGCGTTCCTCGCGCGTCCGGTACGAATCCGAGTCGGGCGACGCTCCTTGAACGTGGGGGTAGACGGCGATCGCGAAGTAGTTGGCCGCAACATGGAGAACATCGCCCGAGGTGGTGGTGACCGGGGCCACCACGAACGCCAGCCCGTCGTCGCGAAGTCGGCGAGCAGTCCCCAGCGCCGCCCGAAGTCGCCTCAGCGATTCGTCGTGTGACTCAGCACGATGCCACTTCCGGGCGCGGAGGTCGTCGGCGGTGACGAACCAACGACACCCATCGGCTTCAACACGCCAGTGATGACTCCCGAACCCCACGGGTAGGTACTCGATCACGTCAGCCCGCCGCCCCCAGCCTTCGGCCACCGCCGCGGCGACCGCGTCGTCCGAGAGATCGTCCGGCCGGGTGAACATCGACATCGACGGTAGGCCGGCCTCGGACGCGATGGCTCGCATATTGCTGGGCCGGGAAGACTTCGCGCGTGCGTGGGCTAGGGGCGCGGAACGAGCCGCATGGCCAGAAATCCAGGGGCCTGCTGCAAAAGCTTGTAGTCGTCGGAGTTGATGCGCGCGGCCTCGGGCGTTGGCTGTGGTTCGATCAGCCGCTCAATCAGAAACCCGGCGCGGAAGGCCTCCTCGCAGGTCTGTTGCAGCGGCGCGAGCCAGTAGCGGAGATGCCAGCCTCTCGACCAGGTCTCTTCGATGATGCGGGAATCGAAGTAGCTGCCACCATGTCGGAGCCAGTCGGCGGTGGGATGCTGTCGTGAGATCACCATCGCTCCGTTCGGTTTGAGCACGCGCCGGAGTTCGCGTAACGCGCTGACACGGTCGTCGACGTATTCGAGCGCCAGCGCGCAGAGCACAAGATCGAAGCTCGAGTCGCTCAGCCAGTCCAGGGAGTCGGCGAGGTCGTGCACACGGAACTCGGCGCTCGGAACTCGCTCGCGCGCGAGGGCGACCATGCGCGTGCTCTGATCGAAACCGACGACCGACGCGCTCGCGTGTACCAGCTGACCGGCATACAGTCCGGGGCCACATGCCGCGTCGAGGACGCGCTTGCCCGCCACGTCGCCGAGCAAACCCAAGCACGCGGGCCGGTCGTAGTGGGCGTTGTAGAAGCCATCGACCGCATGATCCAAGAACTCATCGGCAAACGACTCGTACTGCGAAAATCGGCCGAGCTCCTCGTCCATGATGGTCGATGATTCCACACCGACACGGGGCAGTCACTTGTCAAGCCGTCTCGCTTGTGGTGGTGCCTGGCGGGCTCGGGCCGGTGTCCGCAGTCTCGACGGTGGCGACGACCTGGCGCTCACTGCGCCGGATGTACACAGTGGTGAACCAGAGAAGTGCGCCGATCACGCTCCAGTTGAGGATCGGCGTGATGACCAGGAACGTCTGTGTGGCAACCGTGAGCGCGAGCACGGTGCGCGCGACTGCCTCGGCCACGAGCGCAACGCCCCAGACCGCGGTGACGAACAGGAAGCGTCGTGGCACGCCCGGCAGCTCCCAGATGGTGTCGAACTCGCGCACCTTCGCCGGGTCGCCGCCGGTAGCAAACGACCGGCCGAGGTAATACATCGCCGGTCGTCGCGCCGCTAGGGAACCGAGACAGATGAGCCCAAACACTCCCGTGAACAGCGACTCCCGGACTTTGAGCAGCGTGGCGTCTCCTCGGAATACGAGGGCGCCGAGCAGCCCGACCGCGATACCCATGAGGGCAATGATCCCGATCGGTTCGAAGCGACCATGACGCACTCGTTCGAAGACGATCTCCGCAGCCGGGAACACCATCACCGCGGCCAGGGCGGTCGCGTCCGACGCCACATGTGGTCGAAGCAGGGCGTAGGCGACGACGGGCAGCACTCCGGCGACGATGAGTTGTGGCGCGAGCAGCCGAAGACTTGGCACCATGCTGCGAGTCACCTCCGGCTGTGCGCTCATCACCCTCCGCCGTTCGCGTGGTATGCGACGGCCTCGGATCGCACGATGTCGGTCAGGTTGTCGAGCGCGATGTTCCCGTCGTAGAGGTGTAGTCCCCACGTCGGCCCGAGCGAGTCATGCAGCTCCGGGCAAATGTCGCCGGGCTTGCGGATGTCGCTCACATTCAGCCAATTCGCGCCGCCGGCGTTCTCGCATCGGGCGCTGAACAGGTCCGGGTAGCTCACCCAGGGCGTCGCCGCGCCGGCGAGGTTGCCGACCCCGAACAGGCCGCTCAGATGCGTGGGGAGGTTGGGCTCGAGTGGTCCCGAGCCGCCGCCCAACGCTGCCGGGTTCGTGCAGAGCACCTGCTCGCCCGGCTTCCGCGCGCGGCCGAAGAGGCTGTTCGCCGGCGGGGTGTGATCGAAGGTCGAGAACGCGATCACGCAGCCGACCTCGGATGCACTGTGGCACGCGCCAAGGTGGTCGAAGTCCCCGCCGACATCCTTGCCGCTCGGCACGATCACGTTGCCACCGAGCAGGATCGCCGAGACGATCCGGCCCCGTACCGACGAGTTCGCGTCGATGTACTTCGAGATGAGCTGCCGCAGGTGGAACGAGCCCTGCGAGTGGCCGATGAGGACGACGCCTCGGCCGTCGTTGTAGCGGGCGAGGTAGTCGTTCCAGGCCGACAGCACGTCTTGAAACGCGATCTTGCCGGGCGTGGCATTCGCGCTGTTCAGCCCCGCGATAGTGATCTGGCGGTACATCGGCGCGAAGACTCGACACACCTGGGAGAAGCGCGAGGCCTGCGCGATCGCGACGCTCCTTTCCGCGGGGTCGATCGTGAGGTTCGCGTTGGGAGTCGTTTGCTGGCTGACGGTCGGGTAGACGTAGAAGCAGTCGATCTTCGGGTTCGCGGCGGGCGCGCTCTGCCGGACGGTCTTGGTGCCGTCCGGACCGATCACGGTCGTGGTGAGGCTCGAAAGGCACGGGTCGCCGGGCCGGTCAGGCTTGCACAGCCAGACCTGCGTGTCCTTCGTCGCCGGAACCGAGCGGGCCGTCGACGTCGTGGCAGGTTGTGGACTCGCCGTGTGAGACGATCCCGCGCTGCACCCGGCCACTGCCGCGAGACAGCCGACGATGACCGGCGCAATGCGTCGCCTCATCCAATCCCCCACGCTCGGGCACGCTCGGCGCCGCGGTCGGTCCAGTTCTTCATCGCTCCGACCACACTGACCCATCGCGTCGGCGTCTGACAATCGCCGGTCACCACCCGGAGCTGCCGAGCGGATCGGCAGATGGACGGGACGAATCTTGCGGTTGAGCCGTACCCCCCGAAGCCAGGCGCGGCGTTTACGGAGGCGATGGGCGCGTTCCGACCGCCCATCGGATCTTCGGGCGCGTCGCCGCGTGCCGAACTTCGCCGAAGCCGCGTTTCCGTCGCGGCGCCGAGGAGGTGATCCCCATGATGCGGAAAATGCTGCACCTCGCATATCACTTCGTGACCGTTGCCGACGAGTTACCTCGCCACATCACGGAGACGAGGTGACTTCGAACCGATCCCGCGAACGGTCGCGCCAATGGCGAGCCCCGGGGCGCTTCACCTCGCGCGTGCAGATCGGCAGAAGATATGCACGCAGCGCGCTCTAGTTGGTGTGTAGGAGATGGCGAAGGCGGACCTGCCTTGCGTCGTCCCGGGTGCCGCCGTCGCGACGCCACCCGGTTGACGCGTAGAACGCGAGGCCGCGCTCATATCCAGCCACCGTCCAAAGGATTGCCTCTTGGTAACCGTCGACAATCAAGTGCTTGATCACGACCGCCATCAGCGCCCGACCCACACCCGAGCGCCAACGACTCGGATGCACTGCAATCGTGTCGAGTTCACCGAGCCCGGAATCGACGGGATCGCGGCTGGGACATATCCCGGCGAAGCCCGCGACCTTGGCATCGATCTCCGCAACCCACCAGCGATACGGCGGTGCCTCGGTAAGGTTGCGCGCCCACGCGGCCACCAGCTCGTCGGTGAGCGTTCGCGCGGGCATCAGCCCGGCGAAGCCGCTGTTCCAGGACTCCACGTAGATCGCGGCCACGTCACGCGCGTCGTCGGACAAGGCGGGTCGTACAACGGGAATCATCGCAGGAGCGACTGTGCCACAGACTCAGTGCCGAACTGGCAGTTCTGTGCGGCGGGCCCGTATGGGATGCTGCTTGCATGAAGCTCGATGGAACACATCACCTGACACTGACGGTCGTGGACCTCGATCGGACCTGTGAGTGGTACCGGTCCGTTCTGGGCTTCCGCGACGTCGTCCGCTACCGCAATGACTCCATCGATGCGGACTGCCATGTCCTCGCCTACCCGGGCGCCGCACCGCCCACCATAGGCTTGCGTCAGTACGACACGCAGGACGGCAGCCGATTCGATGAGCATCGCATCGGTCTCGACCATCTCGCGTTCGACGTGGGCGACGACGAATCGCTGAGTCAGTGGCACGAACACTTGGGGCGCGTCGGTGTTCCGTTCGCGACGACCTGCCTTCCGGAATTGTCGATCACGGTCATTCGCGATCCGGACAACATTCAGATCGAGCTCTGTGCGACCAACGCGTCTCCGGTCGGATCGTCGATCGATGAGAACCACGTGACTGTGCCCCGCACCGAGCAACGTCCACGGAAACCGAAACGCGAGATCGACGAGCTTTGACTGGGATACCGGGAACACAGGGTTTCCCGCATTGGTTGCAGCCAGCTACGACAGGACCTGCGGGGCGCGAGGTCCCAACGGTGTGTCCACGAGTGCGATCGGCAAGACAGGCTCGCCACTCCATTCGAACTCGGGAGCAACATGGCCTTGACCCAGCATGACGATCTTCGGGAGCACAAGACGCTGGTCACCGGGGCGACGTCGGGTATCGGCCGCGCGATTGCGGTGCAGTTCGCTCGCATGGGCGCCGAGGTTCTCGTACACGGCCGCGACGCCACCCGAGGCAACCAAGTGGTCGAGGAGATCGAACGCGCAGGTGGTAGCGCACGTTTTGTCGCGGCCGACCTCAGCGATCCCGCCGACCTCCAGCGCCTGGTCGAAGACGTGGGCGATGTCGACGTGCTGGTGAACAGCGCCGGTTTCTCCTGGTTCGGCCCCACTGCGGATCTCGACATCGACACGTTCGACGCGCTGTTCGCCAGCGACGTCCGCGCGCCGTACTTCCTGGTCGCCGCGCTCGCTCCGAAGATGGCGGCCAAGGGCAAGGGCAGCATCATCAACGTCAGCAGCATGGCGGGCCAGATCGGGCTCGCGGGTGCCGCGGCTTACGGGGCAACGAAGGGTGCAATGTCGTCGATGACCCGCGCATGGGCCGCGGAGTTCAGCCCTAGCGGTGTGCGGGTGAACGCCATCGCGCCCGGCCCGGTGTTCACGCCGGGTGCACCACCCGAACGCATCGAAGCACTAGGAACCACCACCCTGCTCAACCGCGCCGCGAACGTCGACGAGATCGCCGAGGTCGTCGGGTTTCTCGCCTCACCCCGCGCCAGCTACATCACTGGCGCGATCATCGCCGCCGACGGCGGTCGCAGCGCGATCTAACTGCGTCGGAAGGCACCCGCACGGATTGCCCGTTCTTGGACGCATATACGAGGACGCCGCGCAGTCGGCACCACCGGGTACGTCGATGAGTCGGCGACCTCAGTTCAGGTGTTTGCTTCTAGAGACCTTGTCGGCGGCCGCGTAGAGCGCGGCGACGTCGAGCTTCTTCATGCCGAACATGGCCTGCATAGCTCGCTGCGCGCGTCCCTTGTCCGGGTCGTCGAGCATTTCCGCCATCGCGGCGGCGGGCACCACTTGCCAGGACACGCCGTACCTATCTTTCAGCCACCCGCACTGGCCCTCCTCGCCACCCGCGGAAAGCTTGGCCCAGTAGTAGTCGACCTCATCCTGGTCGGCGCAATTGATCAGCAGCGAGATCGACTCGTTGAAAGGGAACTGAGGGCCGCCGTCAATCGCGGTGTACTCCTGGCCGTCCAGCACGAAGTCGACCAGCATCACGGTGCCGGCGGGTCGCGGCCCGGCCTCCCCGTAGTAGGTGACCTTCGTGATCGCCGAGTTCGGGAACACCAAGACGTAGAACTCGGCTGCCTCCTTGCTCTCGGTGTCGAACCAGAGGTTGGGAGTGATCCGGGGCATTACGGGTCTCCTGTCGTCGGAGTTTCGGCCCTTCACCCGTACCGACCGCTGCGCCTGTCGAAACTCATCGTCACGCGCTCATACAAGGGTGAGCTGCACACTGCGCAGCGCGTGCGGCGGGACCGGGAATCCGACATCGCGGCCGTTGTGCGTGACGAGGAAGTCGGATGGTTGCTCGTCGAGACCGACCGGACGGGCGCGCCGCACCTCGCGCCCCAAGTGCAGGGTGACGTCATCGGACTCGTCGGTCGGGTTCAGGACTCGCACCACGATCCCGTCACCGTCCTGCGACGGTTTGCACGCCGACAGCACGGAGTAGCGCGCGTCCAGCTCGAGC
>JALYLU010000090.1:0-9044 GCA_030774075.1 Actinomycetota bacterium
GATCGGGCCCCTCGCGCGCGTTCTCGACTTCGTCGCGACCGCGGCGCCCGGCGTGAAAGAGATCCTTACGATCGGCAAGATCGTGTGGGAGGTGCGAGAAGCGATCGAGGGACGGGCCGACTTCGACCTCGTGGTGGTCGACGCGGCGGCGACCGGTCACATCGTCGCCCAGCTGGGAGCGGCCGACGCGATCCGCGAGTTGGTCGACGTCGGGCCACTGCGCACCCAGACACAGTGGTTGTCCGAGCTGCTCGCCGATCCGGCCATCACCGCGGTCAACGTCGTCACCACGCCCGAGGAGATGCCCGTCGCGGAGACGATCGAGCTGGTCGACCATATCCGGCGCGATGTGAACGTGCCGCTCGGGAGCGTGGTCGTCAATCGCGTGTTGCCCGAGCTCTTCACCCACGGCGACGAGGAGACGTTCGACGCGTTGCGCGCACCGCAATCCCGCGACCTGCTGACCGCGCGCGTCGGACGCGGCGCGACCGATGTCCTGGATGCGGCTCGGCTCGCGGTCTCGATGCGGCGCACCGGCGCGACCCATCTCGAGCATCTCCGACAGTCCGTCGACCTGTCGCTCCTTTACGTGCCGTATCTGTTCGTGCGCGCCCACGGCCTGCGCGTGACGCGCATGGTGGCCGACGCGCTGGGCGCGGAGCTGGGACTATGAACGCGCGCCGGGCCGGGCCCGACGCCGCGGTCACGCTCGACCAGTTGCTGGCCGCGAAGGAGATCGTCGTCTTCTGTGGGTCGGGCGGCGTCGGCAAGACTTCCGTCGCGGCGGCCGCCGCCCTCGGCGCCACCGTGCATCTCGGCGGCAAAGTGCTCGTGCTCACGATCGACCCGGCGCGCCGCCTCGCGACGGCGCTCGGGCTCGAGGGTCTCGGCAATCGCGCGCACCGCGTCCCACCGGAGGTGCTGAAGGCCGCGGGGATCGAAGCACGCGGCGAGCTCTGGGCGGCGATGCTCGACACCAAGCAGTCGTGGGACGACCTCGTGCTCATGCACGCGCCCGACGAGGTGACGGCATATCGAATCCTCGAGAACCGGCTGTACCACAACCTCACCGCGCGGTTCGTGCAGAGTCACGACTACATCGCGATGGAGCGGCTGTTCGAGATCCACGCGAGCGGCGAGTACGACCTCATCGTGATCGACACCCCGCCGACCCGCAACGCGATCGACTTTCTCGATGCGCCCGCGCGGATGGCAGACTTCTTCGGGAGCCGGCTGCTGCGCTGGCTGACCCTGCCTTACCGCGTGGGCGGTAGGCGCGGTAGTCGCGTGTTCAACGTCGCGAGTCGGCCCTTTTACCAGATGGCCGACCGGATTCTCGGCAGTCAGTTCCTCCAGGACATCGCCGAGTTCTTCCTGAACTTCCAGTCGATGTACTCCGGATTCGTCACGCGTGCGAAGGCGGTCGAGCGCCTGCTACACGACAAGCGCACGACCTTCGCCGTGGTGACGACCCTCGAGGCGGCGCCGCTCTACGAGGCCGAGCGCTTCTGTGCGGCCCTGGTCGAGCGCGACTTCCATCTCGGCGCCATGGTGCTGAACAAGACGCTTCCCGACTCCTTGCGCGACCCCGACGGC
The DNA here is from genome assembly GCA_030774075.1 of Actinomycetota bacterium. GTDB lineage: Bacteria > Actinomycetota > Acidimicrobiia > IMCC26256 > PALSA-610 > PALSA-610. The sequence continues at coordinate 1,597 of JALYLU010000090.1, forward strand.
GCGACGGCCGCGGCCGCCTGCATAGACCTGGCTGGTCCCCTCGCCGACGCACTGGTCGAGACGGGTGATCCCGCGCTCGCCGATCGCGACCGCACAGCCCGCGTGCTGCGAACCGTTGGGGAGTCGTACCGGAATTTCTCGGTCGTGGCGATGCGCGAGGCAGAGCTGCGCGCCGAGCTTGCGCGCGTCCCCGATGTCGTCGCGCGCGTCCCGGCCTTCGCCGACGACATCAGCGACGTCGCCGGTCTCGCTTCGATCAGCCGCCACCTCTTCCACGGGGAAACCACGTGAGCACGCTCGAGGATCTCGCCGTGGCCCGCACCGCGCTGTCGGGCAGCGATCTCGTGCACATGGAACGTCTCGTCTCCTCGTGGCGACACCTCGCCGACCTGTCGTTCGCCGATCTCTTGTTGCTGGCGCCGATCGCAGGCGAAGAAGGCCACCGTTTCGTGGTGCTCGCCCAAGTGCGGCCGGTCACCGGGCAGACCAACTACCCGCAGGACCTCGTCGGCACCGTCGTCGACGAGGTGGAACGGCCCTTGTACGCGCGATGCTGGCGGGCGAGCGACATCGTCCGCGGTGATACGGCTGCGCTCGGGTCGAAGGATCGCGTGCGAGTACAAGTGATCCCCGTTCGGCGCGCCGACGCGCTCATCGGAATCGTCACGCGCGAGGAGTCGATGACGCTCGCCCGGCGTTCGGGCGAGCTCGAGCGCACCTACTTCGACGTGTTCGATCGGTTCGCCCGGATGATCGCCGACGGCACGTTTCCGTTCGACGTCGACGAGGTCGAGATGGAGAGCGCGCCTCGCGTCGGTGACGGCGTCATCGTGATCGATGCCGAGACGCGAGTGAAGTTCGCGAGTCCGAACGCGGTGAGCTCGCTGCACCGCATGGGTATTCACGCCTATGCGCAGTCGCAGCGGCTGATCGACGTCGGCTTCGACGACACGGCGGCGCGCAGCGCGATGCTCCTGCATCTTCCAGTGGCCGAGGAGATCGAGCGAGACGATGTGTCGGTGCTCGTGCGGGTCTTGCCGCTGGTCGATCGGAAACAGCCCGCCGGCGCACTCGTGCTCCTGCGTGACGTCAGCGACCTCCGCCGGCGCGATCGCTTGCTGCTCTCGAAGGACGCGACGATCCGCGAGATCCATCACCGGGTGAAGAACAACCTCCAGACGATCGCGTCGCTCTTGCGGCTCCAGGGTCGGCGGTTGCAGTCGCCGGAGGCGCGTGCCGCGCTGGCCGAGTCCGAACGGCGGATTCGCTCCATCGCAATCGTGCACGAGACGCTGTCGCGCGAGGCAGGCGACGTCGTTTCGCTCAACGAGATCGTGCGCCCGCTGGCGCGGCTCGTCGAGGAGACCACCTCGACGCCCGAGCACACCATTCGGTTCAAGGTGGAGGGCGACGCGGGCGAGCTGCCCGGCGAGGTCGCGACGCCGCTCGCGGTCGTCCTCAACGAGCTCATGCAGAACGCGGTCGATCACGCCTTCCCCGAAGGCGGAAGCGACGCGCTCGTCGAGGTGACGCTCGGGCGAACCGACGGGCACGTCGAGATCGAGGTGCGCGACAACGGCAAGGGTTTGCCCGACGAGTTCACGCTCGAGGGATCGCGCGGTCTCGGTCTATCGATCGTGCAGGCGCTCGTGACGAGTGAGCTGCAGGGCTCCATCGAGATGCACGACGACGACGGCACGTCCGTGCGCGTGCGCGTGCCGGTCGAGATGCCCCGTGTGGACCTCTAGGTCTCTGGGGCCGGCGCCGTCCGCGCTCGCGTTCACGCCATGCGGGTGGCGGGGCCGGTTGCCGCGACGACGTCGAGACCTTTGCGGAGCCGGCGACGCTCGTCTTCGGTCGTGCCGCCCCAGACGCCGGCCTCCTGGTTCGTCGCGAGCGCGAACTCGAGGCATTGGCTCGACACGGGGCACTCGACACACACCTGCTTCGCCGCGTCGATCTGGTCGAGCGCGAGGCCGGTCGTACCGATCGGGAAGAACAGCTCGGGGCTCGTATCGCGACAAGATGCCCGGTCGCGCCAGTCCTCGGCGTCCCAATCGTGGGTTCGAATCCAGGTCAACGCCACTTGTCTTCCCCCTTGCTGGGTCGCGCAGCTGTGGTGGCCCCGCCACTGCTTGTGCGCCCGATCACAAATAGCCCCATATGCGCTACTTCCAAAGGCGTTGGCAGGCTAACGGGCAAAACGGTCTGGCGGCAAGGGGTTTGAGCAGGACTTTCGCGCGGCTTGGTGGAACGTGTTTCGGTCCACGCCTCCGTAGGCTGCGCCGGCATGCTCGATCGTCCGCTCGTGCTGGGTCACCGCGGCGCGTCGCACGCTCGGCCCGAGAACACCTTGGCCGCGTTCGCGAGGGCGCGCGAGCTGGGTGCCGACGGCGTGGAGCTCGACGCCAGGCGTTCGGCCGACGGCTGGATCGTGGTGCACCACGACCCGGCAGTCGTTGGCTTCGGGCTCATTGCCGAACACGGGTTCACGGCGCTGCGGGCGGCGCATCCCGAGATTCCGACGCTCGTCGAAGCCCTTCAGGCCTGTGCGGGGATGATCGTCAACGTTGAGATCAAGTGCCTTCCGTGGGAGCCCGACGCCGACACTGATCGGGTCGTGGTGCGCGCCGTCGGCGAGATCGTGCGGGGGGCGGCGCGGCCGGGAACACCGGGTTCCGAGTTCATCGTCTCGTCGTTCGACCTGGGCGCGGTCGACGCCAGCCTCGCCTTCGCGCCCGAGATCACGACCGGATGGCTGACGAGCGGCCAGGAGATCGCGACGGCCGCGCCGATCGCGATTGAGCATGGTCACGCGTGGCTGAACCCCGATCGCGTCTCGGCGTTGCGCGCGTCGCCGGAGGAGATCGCCCACGCACAACGATCGGGGCTTCGGCTCAGTGTCTGGACCGTCGACGAGCCGAGCGAGATCGCGACGCTCGCGGCGGTCGGTGTCGACGCGATCATCACCGATGTCCCGGACGTGGCCTTCGACGCGCTCGAACGACGACGCCGGTCCTAAGGCACAACGACGGTAAGTGCGTCGGGTTCGTACTCGATGTCGAGCTGCTGGGTGTCGCCGGCGTCGTCGCCGTCGACCTGGTAGGCGAAGGGCTCGCGGCCGCGTACGAGGATCCGATGCAGATCGTGCCGGTGGTCGATTCCCCGATGGTGAGCCAGGAACCGACCCTTTCGCATGGCCGATGCGGCGCTGGCGAGTAGCGTCAACGTGTCGAGCGTGTGGAACGCAGTGAGCGCGAGTGGTCGGTCGAGGCCCGCATCGGGCGCGATCGCCAGGGGCAGACGTCCGAGAAACGTGTACGGGTCGGTCTTGGAGACGATCGCGAAGCGCGCCCCTTCGATCACCTCGCCGGTATCCAGCTCGAGGTCGATCCGCGTGCGCGTCCCCTCCTTGCGGAACAAGGTCTCGAAGGCGGCCGCGATGTGCAGCGGATGGGAGAAATGACGCTTCAACTCGCCGTAGCGTTCGACGCGTCGAATCACCGCGGCGTCGAATCCGAATCCGGTGTTGAAGAGAAACGGCCTGCGGTTCGCCCGGCCGACACCGATGCGCTTCGTCGCGCCGCGCGCGAGCGACCCCAGCAGTTCATGGGTGGCGTCGATTCCATCGGTCGCGAAGCCGAGTGTGCGCGCGTAGACGTTCGTCGAGCCCCCGGGAAGCGGCGCCAGCGCGGTGTCGGTGCGCAAGAGCCCGTCGGCCGCTTCGTTCAGCGTGCCGTCTCCCGCGAGCACTACGACGACGTCGAATCCGTCGTTCGCGGCCGCGCGCGCGAGTCGGGTCGCGTGGCCGCGGCGCGACGTCTCGGCAACCTCGACCTCATGCCGCGCGGCGAGCAGCTTGCGGATCATCACGCGCTTGCGAGCCGTGACGGACGACGCGGTCGCGTTGACGAGGAGCAAGAGCCGCACTGCCGGAGGGTACCGGCGCGGGCGCCCGTAGGCTCGCACCCGTGGCGGCCCGCGACCTTCGAGCGTTGACCGCCGAGATCGTGGCCTGTCGCGCGTGCCCGAGGCTGGTGGCGTGGCGCGAGGACGTCGCGCGTGAGAAGCGCGCCGCCTATCGCGACGAGGAGTATTGGGGTCGACCGGTGCCGGGCTTCGGTGATCGCCGCGCCCGGCTGCTGCTCGTCGGCCTTGCGCCCGCGGCTCATGGCGGCAATCGCACTGGAAGGGTGTTCACCGGCGATCGGTCGGGCGACTTCCTCTTCGCGTCACTGCATCGAACCGGATACGCAAACCGACCCGAGTCGATCCGCGCCGGCGACGGCCTCGAGCTCACCGACGCCTACGTCGCCGCGGCCGTCCGCTGCGCGCCACCTGCGAACAAACCGACGCCGCGAGAGCGCGACACGTGCATGCCGTACCTCGTGCGCGAGTTGCAGTTGCTCATGCAGTTACGCGTGATCGTCGTACTGGGCGTGTTCGGATACGAAGCGACCTGGGCGACGCTGCGCGCGGCCGAGCTCCCCGGCGTTGCGCTTCCGGCCCGCCGGCCGCGCTTCGCGCACGGCCTCGAGGTGCCGTGCGGGCCCGTCACGGTCGTGGGCGCGTTTCACCCCAGCCAGCAGAACACCTTTACCGGCAAGCTCACACCCGGCATGCTCGACGAAGTGTTCGTCCGGGCCCGTCAACTGATCCATGCCAACGCCTCACCGGCACCGTAGATCAACGCGATGATCCCGAGCGCGGACCCGACGCTGTAGCGCAGCATCCGGTCGCTCGCGTTGATCGTGAAGTGCGCACCGATGCGCGCGCCCGGGATGACGCCTACCGCGAGCGCGCCCGCGAACGTCCAGTCGATGTGCCCGAGGTACCAGTGGGTCAGCGTGCCGGGGATTGCGAAGATCCCGACGCACGCGAGCGAAGTCGCGATGGTCTCCCTCAACGGCATGCCTACCCAGGCGGAGAACGCCGGGACCATGAGGATGCCGCCGCCGATTCCGAGCAGGCCCGAGAGCGCGCCGGCGGCCGCTCCGATGATCGCGAGGCGCCACCACTCGTCGTCGTGCGGCGCGCCGGCGCGCCCCAGCGTGCGAACGGTCGGGAACGCCGTGCGGTAGGCGGTGTACGCGATCAGCGCCGCAGTCAGGATCATGAGCGCGTGACCATTGCCTGGGACTGCGCCCGAGAGGCGAGAGCCCACGACCGATGCGGGAACGCCGAACACGGAGGTGAGCACCACGACGCGCGGCAGGATGAATCTCTCGCGGTGGTACCGGAGCGACCCCGAGATCGACGACGGCAAGATCGACGGGAGGGTCGAGCCGATCGCCTGGAGCGCCGTCGCGCCGAGGGCGCGAATGGCGGGCGTCGAGATGACGGCCCCACCGATGCCGAACATGCCCGACAGCACGCCGGTTACGACGCCGACGAGCACCGTCATCGCGATCTCGAGCCACAGCGGCACCTCGGGAAGGTACCCGCCGACAGAGTCTTTTCCCGGGATCGACACGCCGCGACCCGGTACGCTCGTCGGATGGTGAACGACCTGGATCTCCGTGGCGTCTGGGTGCCGCTCATCACGCCGTTCGACGCGCGGGGCGCGGTCGACGTCGGTGCGATCGAGCGTCTGTGTCACGAGTTCTCCTCCGCAGGTGTGAGTGGCATCGTCGCCCTCGGCACCACCGGCGAGGCGACCGCGCTCGACGCCGATGAGAAGCAGGCCGTCATCGCCGCAGTCGTGCGCGCCTGCACCGCGGCGCGAACGCGGGTGATCGTCGGCACCGGCTCGAACAACACCGAGGCGACGATCCGTGCCACCGCCGCGCTCGCGGAGACGTCCGGCGTCGTCGGCGCGCTCGTCGTCGTGCCCTATTACGTGCGCCCCGCAATCTCTGGCATCGTCGCCCATTTCCGGGCCGTCGCGGCCGCGAGCCCGGTTCCCGTGATCGTCTACAACATTCCCGCGCGCACGGGTCGCGACCTCGGCGCGGCGGGGCTGCTCGAGCTTGCTCAGGTGCCGAACATCGCCGGGGTCAAGCAAGCCGTCGCGACGCTCGACGCCGACACGCTCGAGGTGCTGGCGAACGCACCCGACGGGTTCGGCGTGCTGGGCGGCGAGGACACGTTGCTGTTCCCGCTCATGTGCATGGGCGCACTCGGCACGATCTCGGCGGCCGCCCACCTGTGCACCGAGCGGTTCGTCGCGATGATCGAATGCGGTCTCGCGGGCAAGATCGAAGACGGTCGCGCCCACGCCGAAGCCTTGCTTCCGGTGATACGCGCCGCGTACGCCGATCCGAACCCCGCGGTCTTCAAGGGCGTACTCCACGCGCAGGGGCGGATCGCGACGCCCGACGTGCGGCTCCCACTCACGAACGGCTCGGCCGGGGCGGTCCGCAACTGCCTCGATGCGGTCGAGCGCGCATCGCACCCGTAGCCTCGACCGCGTGCCCCGTCGCGTCGCCTGGTTCCTGATCGCGCTGTGCGCGTGGACGCTCTACGTCTGGATCACGCGGGTCGTGATCATCGCGGGCCAGGATCAGACGCTCGGCTTCAAGGTCGTGCACGACGTGCTCGCCGCGATCTCAATCGCATTCGGTCTCGGTGCCGGCTTCTTCGGCTGGCGCGCCCTGCGTTCCCGCTGACGCGCAATCCGCCGCGAGCATGAGGGTGCGGGCGACGCGATCGAAGAAGGATGCGTAGAACTCGTCGAACGCCTACTCGCCCATCGCGGGGGAAACGCTAGGGCAGCCCGAAAGGTTTAGCCCGCGGCGTGGATCGCGGTGTCGAGCAGGGCCGTTTGCTCGGCGTCATGCACCGTGGAGCTGCCGCTGGCGGGGCTCGGGCTCTCGGCCCGAGCGACGACGTCGACCGCGCGCCCGGCTGCGATCTCCTCGATGCGGCGGCGCGCGAAGTAACGGGCGCCCATGTTGCCCGGTTCCTCCTGGGCCCAGATGATCTCGGCGTCGGGGTAGTGGGCGAGCACCGATGCGATCTCTTCTCGCGGCCAGGGGTAGAGCTGCTCGAGCCGCACGACCGCGACCGGTGCGTGCTCCGCGTCGCGCCGGGCGATCAGCTCGTGACCGAACTTCCCGCTGCAGAACACCACGCGCCTGACATCGGCCGGCGGCGCGGGGTCGTCGAGCACGGGCTGGAAGCCGCCCGAGGTGAACGCGGCAACGGGTGACGCGGTGATCGGCATCCGCAAGTAGCGCTTGGGCGTCATGACGATGAGCGGCTTGCGCGTCGGGTCGTGCATCTGCCGGCGGAGCACATGGAAGTACTGCGCGGCCGTGGTGGGGTAGACGACGCGGATGTTGTCCTGCGCGCTCAACACGAGGAAGCGTTCGAGCCGCGCGGAGGAGTGCTCCGGTCCCTGTCCCTCGAAACCGTGGGGGAGCAGCATCACCAGGCCGCTGCGCTGTCCCCATTTGTCCTCGGCCGCGACGATGAACTGATCGATGATCGTCTGCGCGCCGTTGTCG
>JALYLU010000090.1:9054-11574 GCA_030774075.1 Actinomycetota bacterium
TGTCGAAGTCGCCGAACTGCGCTTCCCAACACACGAGTGCGTCGTGGTCGGAGACGGAGTAGCCGTACTCGAAGCCGACTGCGGCGAACTCGGACAGCACTGTGTCGTAGATCATGAACGGCGCGACGTCGGGCCCGAGGTGTTCGAGGGGCGTGTACTCCTGCTCGGTGCGGTGGTCGACGACGGTCGCGTGCCGCTGGCTGAACGTCCCCCGGCGCGTGTCCTGTCCGGCGACACGCACCGGGGTCCCTTCGAGCAGGAGCGAACCGAACGCCAGGGCCTCGGCCAGCGCCCAGTCGATCTGGTCGCTCTCGAACTCGGTACGGCGGTTGGCCAGGATGCGAGCGAGCTTCGGGTGGGGCTCGAACCCGGGCGGGAAGGTCGTCAACGCGTCGACGATCCGTTCGAGCTGCTCGCGCGGTACGCCGGTGTCGATGTGCGACGGCGCGGGTTCCGGCATCTCGGTGCCGACCCGCGCCGGCGGCCGTTCGCTCGTCTTGGTTTCGTCGAACGCCACTTCCATCCGCGCGCGGAAGTCTTCGAGCGCTTGCTCCGCGTCCTCGAGTGTGAGGTCGCCGCGGTTGACGAGGAGCTCTGTGTACAGCTTTCGGATCGAGCGACGCTTTCCGATCACGTCGTACATCCGCGGCTGGGTGAACGCGGGCTCGTCGCTCTCGTTGTGGCCGTACCGCCGGTAGCACACCATGTCGACCACGACGTCTTTCTTGAAGACGTTGCGGAACTCGAATGCCAACCGGATCGTCCGTACAGCTGCTTCCGGGTCGTCGCCGTTCACGTGGAAGATCGGCGCCTGCACCGCCTTGGCGATGTCGGTGGCGTACACGGTCGAGCGTGCGAAGCCCGGGGTGGTGGTGAAGCCGACCTGATTGTTGACGACGATGTGCACGGTGCCACCGACGTCGTATCCGGGAAGCTCGGAGAGGTTCAGGGTCTCGGCGACCACGCCCTGACCGGCGAACGCGGCATCGCCGTGGATGAGCACCGACAGCACGCGGTCGTGCGTCGCGTCGCCCAGTCGGTCCTGCTTGGCCCGCGCCATCCCTTCGGCTACGGGATCGACGGCCTCGAGATGGCTCGGGTTCGCGGCGAGGGTGATGCCGATCGTCGCGCCCGAAACGGCGGTGAACTTTCCGGTTGCGCCCACGTGGTACTTCACGTCGCCCGACCCCTGCGGCACGCTCGGATCGAGCTCGCCTTCGAACTCGCGGAAGATCTGCTCGTACGACTTGCCGACGACGTTGGCGAGCACGTTGAGGCGGCCGCGGTGCGCCATCGCCATCACGACCTCGTCCACTCCGGCCTCGGCCGCGCCGTCGATCAGGAAATCGAGCATCGGGATGAGCGTCTCGGCGCCTTCGAGGCTGAAGCGCTTCTGGCCCAGGAACTTCGTGTGCAGGAAGCGCTCGAACGCCTCGGCGCCGTTCAACGCAGACAGGATGCGGCGCTTGTCGTCGAGCGAGGTGTCGCCGTGCACGCCTTCGACCTTCTGCTGGATCCACGCCTTCTGGTCGGGTTCTTGGATGTGCATGTACTCGACGCCGATGGTGCGCGCGTACGCGTCGCGCAGCACGCCGAGGATGTCGCGCAGCTTCATGCTCTCTCGGCCCGCGAGCCCGCCGGTGGGGAACTCACGGTCGAGGTCCCAGATCGTGAGGCCCCAGTGGTTCGGATCGAGCTCTTCGTGGGTGCGCGGTTCCTTGAGGCCGAGGGGATCGAGGTTCGCGATGAGGTGCCCTCGCACGCGGTACATGTTGATGAGCTGTTGCACGGCGATGATCTTGTGTTGGGCCTCGACAGAGCCTTCGAGCGGGCTGCGGTCGGGCGACCAGCGCGCCGGTTCGTAGGGGACACGGAAGCTGGCGAAGAGGTCGTCGTAGAAGGCGTCGCCGCCGAGGAGGAGATCGTGAAGCACCGCAAGGAACTCGCCACTCTCCGCGCCCTGGATGATGCGGTGGTCATAGGTGCTCGTGAGGGTCACGGTCTTGCTGATGCCAATCTCGGCGAGCGTCTGCGGGTCGGCTCCCTCGTACTCCGGTGGGTAGGTGATCGCGCCCACACCGACGATGACGCCTTGACCGGGCATGAGCCGGGGAACCGAATGCAACGTTCCGATCGTGCCGGGGTTCGTGAGCGACACCGTTGTGCCGACGAAGTCGTCGACGGTCAGCTTGTTCATGCGCGCTCGGCGAACGAGATCCTCGTACGCGGTGTGGAACGCGGCGAAGTCGAGCGTGTCGGCGTTCTTCACGTTGGGCACGAGCAGTGTGCGGGTTCCATCCGCCTTCTGCTGGTCGATCGCGAGGCCGAGGTTCACGTGTGTATGGCGCACGACACTGGGCTTGCCGTCGACGAGACCGAAGCTCGCATTCATGTGGGGGACGCGCTGGAGCGCACGGACCACCGCGAAGCCGATGAGGTGCGTGAAGCTGACCTTGCCCCCGCGGTCGCGAGCGAGTTGGTTGTTCAGGATCTGCCGGTTGATCTCGAGCAGCTTGGCGG
>JALYLU010000091.1:0-6282 GCA_030774075.1 Actinomycetota bacterium
ATGAACCTGCTCTCGATCGGTGCGTCGTATGGCGTCATCGTCGCGATCTTCCAGAACGGCTGGGTCAAGAACCTCGTGGGCATCGGCAAGGAAGGGCCGATCGAGGCGTGGGTGCCGATGATGCTGTTCGCGATCGTCTTCGGCCTGTCGATGGACTACGAGGTCTTCCTACTGTCGCGGATCAAGGAGGAGTACGACCGCGACCACGACAACGCGACCGCGGTGTCGCACGGCCTCGCGAAGACTGCGCGCCTCATCACCGCCGCGGCCGCGATCATGATCTGCGTGTTCGGGAGCTTCGTGCTCTCCGACCTGCGCGTGCTGAAGCTGATCGGTTTCGGACTCGCGTTCGCGGTGTTCATCGACGCGACTGTGGTGCGGCTCGTGCTCGTGCCCGCTACGATGGAGCTCCTCGGCGACCGCAACTGGTGGTTCCCCAAGATGCTCGAGTGGGTGCCGCGCATCCACATCGAAGGTTCCGCCGCCCCCGTCGGCGAGCGGACCCCCGAGCCCGAGCCCGAACCCGAACCCGCGCTCGGCGATTAACGCCCGCGGCCCATCTCTTTCAGGTCACGGTCGGTGTCACGCTTCGCGTCGCGCGCCGCGATCGCCTGGCGCTTGTCGTAGCGGGCCTTGCCTCGGGCCAGCGCGAGCTCGACCTTGCAGCGGCCGTCCTTGAAGTAGACGCGCAGCGGGACGAGCGTGACGCCCTTCTCCTCGGTCGCACGCGTGATCTCCGCGATCTCACGGCCATGGAGCAGCAGCTTGCGTTTGCGGACCGGGTCGAGCTCGCCGCGTGAGAATTCGTAGGGCGACACGTGCATGCCGTACATCCAGACCTCACCGTCCTCGACGCGCGCGTACGCGTCCTGCAGGTTGGCGCGGCCGTTGCGAATCGACTTCACCTCGGGTCCCTTGAGCATCACGCCGCACTCGTACGTCTCCAGCACGAAGTAGTCGTGGCGCGCTTTGCGATTGGTGATGACGACCTGGTCGCCGCGTCGGGACATGGGCCTGCGACGGTAGTGCAGACTACTTCTATGGGTCGCTCGCACTCCGCCTCCCGTCCGGTCGGCTCCGCTGCCGCTCCGAGTGTGAACTGGTTTGGGCAGCGCCGTTACGGGATGTTCGTGCACGCGAACATTGCCACCGTCCCCGCGTTCGCGCCGATGCACGAGTACGCCGACTGGTACTGGGGCTTTCTCGAGCCCAAAGCCGACATCGTCCTGCATCCGACCTGCCCGATGCCCGAGGTTGTCGCCTGGCACCGAGAGCATTTCGGCGAACAACGCTTCGACGACTTCCTTCCCGACCTCACCTTCGAACGCTTCGATCCCGACGCGTACGCGCAGCTCCTCGACGACGCCGGCATGCGATACCTCGTGCACGTCACCAAGCACCACGACGGCTTCTGCTGGTGGGACACCGCGTACACCACCCGCAACGCGGTGGCGCTCGGTCCGAGGCGTGACATCGTCGCCGAGCTCGCCGACGCCGTCCGCCGGCGCGGTCACGTGTTCGGCTGCTACTACTCGTTGCTCGACTGGAGCCACGCCGACTATCCCGACCCGGAGCGGTACGTCGACGCGTTCATGCGCCCGCAGATCCGGGAGCTGGTCGAGCGCTACGAGCCGGGGGTGCTGTGGGGCGACGGTCACTGGGGCCACCCGGGCGGTCATTGGCGCGCCGACCAGATCGTCGCGGATGCGAGAGAGTACGCATCGGCGCACGGCTTCGAGGTCGTATGCAACGACCGCTTCTTCGCGTCCGAGCCCGACTTCGTCACGTTCGAGTACGACGTGCCCGCGGTGCCACCGGACCGCGCCTGGGAGGTGTGTCGCGGTCTCGGGTCGTCATTCTGCGTCAACCGCAACGAAGACCTGGCCGACTTCCTGAGCGCGGCCCAAATCGTCGCCATGCTCGTGGAGACCGTCGCCAAGGGCGGCAACCTGCTGCTCAACGTCGGACCGAACGCCGACGGAACGGTGCCCGACATCCAGGCCCGGCTCTTGCGCGACTCGGGCGCCTGGGTGCGCGCGCACGCGGACGCGATCCACGAGTCGACGAGCTTCGACGTGCCGGGCACGGGCGCGCACTGGTACACGCGTACGGGCGACGTCGTTCAGGCGTTCGATCTGTCGTCTGCGCCCGAGCCGTGCTTCGCCTCCTTGCACGGCGTCACGAGCGTGACCACACCCACGGGCGAAGCGCTTCCGTTTCGCGCGTCCGACGCGGACCTGGTCGTCGACGCCCGCGCCGTGGATCGCCACGCCTTCGGCACGCGCTACTGCCTCGGCTTTGCAGCAGACCGGTGTCGGTGCGGTTGCACAACGACTCCGGAACGAAGGGGATTCTCTCTGGGTTGCTCGCGGCGGCTGCGCCGGGTGACGTGCTCGACATTCCTGCCGGTCGTTATGACGACGAAGCCTTCCCGATCGTCGTTCCCGCGGGAGTCACGCTGCGCGGTGAGAGCGCGGCGCGTGTCGTGATCGACGCGTGCGGCAAGGTCGCGGTGGTACTGGGAGGCGACGGCGCGACCCTTGAAGGGGTCACGGTCACCGGTGGTGCGCCCGGCTACATGATGATCCCGCCGACGTGCGTCACCGGTCAGGGTGCCGATCGGTTGACGGTGCGCGACTGTCACGTGGAGTCGATCGGGATCGCAGGCGGCGGTGGGCATGCGATCACGGGCAACGTGATCGCGGGCGGCAAGGTCTGGCTCATGGGCACGATTGCGTGCGAAGTCCGCGCCAACTACCAGCACGGCCTGCGCTGGGGCGCGGGCATCGAGGTGCAAGGAGGCGCCGGTCACCTGATCGCCGAGAATGAGTGCCGCGACGACCTCTGCGCGATCAAATGCGTCGAGACGGTCGGCGTGCGCATCGAGCGGAACCGCTACGAGACGCGGTGGTTCGGCATCCACCTCCTCGAGGCCCGCGCCTCGACGCTCTACCGCAATCGCGCGTGGCGGACCATGCGCGCGGTGACCATCGAAGGCGGCGCCGGCAATCGGATCGAACAGCAGCTCGCGGAACACTGCGACAGTGGGGTGGTCGCGGAAGGTGCCGCCGCCGAAACCGTGGTCGTCGATTCCTGGTTCCACGACTGCCGGATCGGCATGTACGTGTGGGGCGCGGGCGACATCGCGTTCCGCGACAACGCGATCAGCGAGCCGCGCGAGCACGCCGTCGTCACCGACCGGGTTCTCGACCTCGAAGGCAACGACCTCGGCGGCGACACGTGGCTCCGTCCGACGTAGTCTCGAGCGTCGTGGAGCACCTGCTGATCGCGCTGTGGCGGGCACCCGAAGCGAACGTCGAGTCGCTGCTAGACACGTGGATTCCGGTGGCGCTGAAGGATCCGGGTGTGCGGTCGTGCACGATCAGCTTCGCCGATCCTGATCAGGGCATGTTCGCCGGTCCGCCATGTGACGCGCTGATCGCGCTCGGTCTCGCCCGTGCCCAAGACCTCGACGACCTTCCCTCGCGGCACGAGCTCTACGCGGTGGCCCGGGAGGTGAATGTGTTCCGGGTCGACCCGCGGCGTGTCATCACGTGGGAGCGGACCTGGCCCGACGGTGAGTACGCGCCCGGCGTGAAGTACGTGTCGTTCGTCCGGCGCGCCGAGGAGGTGTCTCACGGACAGTTCGTGCGCCACTGGACCGAGGTGCACGCACCCCTCGCGCGCACGCATCACGTCGGCCTCGCCGATTACACCCAGAACATCGTGCGGACGACGTATACGCCGGGCGGTGCCGGCATCGACGGCGTAGCCGAGCTCCGGTTCCGCACCCGAGCCGACTTCGACGATCGCTTCTACGACTCCGACGCCGGCAAGGCCGTCATCCGTGTCGACGTCAAGCGATTCATCGGACCGAGTGGGATCTCGCCCACGCTCATGCGCGAGCTTCCACTGCGCACGGCGAGCGCGTAACTCAGGAAGGCAGGCCGAGCACGCGCGCCGCGTCGGCGACGCCGGCCACGTTGCGTCCCACGCTGCGACACAGTTGTGCCGCGGCCGTGACCTGCTCGACGTTCGCGGGCCCGGAGTCCCAATCCTCGAGGCCGACCCGGAGATGGCCGCCGCGTTCCAAGGCCGCGCGTGCGACCGGCGTGTCGAGCACCGAGCCGCCGAGCACTGCGACCGCCCACGGGATGTCGGCGTCGGCGAGCATCGCGAGATAGAGCTCGAGTGCCTCGATGATGGGCGGCGCGCCCCACAACGGTTCTCCGCCACCGAGATAGCCGCCGGCGGAGAAGTAGAACTTCACGAGCGCGCCCGCCGGGAGCGCGCCCGCGTCGTAGTACGCGCGGACGACGCGCAGGAAACCGGGCTCGAAGATCGCGATGCTCGGTCCGAGTCCGCGCTCCCGACACGCGTCCATCTTGTAGGCAATGTCGGCGAAGGTGTTCGTGTAGACGTAGCTGCTGTTCGGCGGCAGGCCGTCCGCGCCCGTACCGCCCAGGTTCACCGATCCGGTGTCGACGAACCCGGCGCGGATCAGCCCCATGTCGTCGAGCAGCTCGACGTGACCGTAGCGATCTTCGATCGTCTTGCCGATGCCGGTGGTGGGGTAGCACACGACACCCGGATGCTGCTCGACGACAGGCCGGAACGCGATCGCGTACTGGTCGGCCGCCTCGTCGGGCGGGACCGCGATGTTCGGCGCGTGCGTGTGGATCACCGTCGCGCCCGCGTCGACACACGCGAGCGCATCCTTCGCCTGCTCGTCCGCGGTCGCGGGAACGTTGGAGTTGTGCGCGCGGCTCGTCACGCCGTTGAGCGCGGCCTCGATGATCACCGGAGCGTCGTTCGCGGTCATCTGTATAGCGTGGCACGCGTGCGCACGCGAATTACAGAAATGTTGGGAATCGAGCACCCGATCGTCCAGGCACCGATGGGATTCATCGCCCGGGCCCAGCTTGCATCGGCCGTCTCCAATGCCGGCGGGCTGGGAATCATCGAGACCTCCTCGGGTCGCCTTGAGGAGGTCCGGGACGAGATCGTCAAGATGCGCGAGCTCACCGACAAGCCGTTCGGCGTGAACATCGCGCAGCTGTTCGTGCGCGACCCCTCGATCGTGGAGTTCGTGGCCGAGAACGGCGTCTCGTTCGTGACCACCTCGGCCGGCGACCCGACGAAGTTCACGCGCGCGCTCAAGGACGTCGGGCTCACGGTGTTCCACGTCGTTCCGTCGCTGCGCGGTGCGCTCAAGGCGGTCGACGCCGGCGTCGACGCGCTCGTCGTCGAGGGCAACGAGGGCGGAGGGTTCAAGGCGCCGACGGGCGCGTCGACGATGGTGCTGCTGCCACTGATCGCCTCGCGCGTGGACGTCCCGATCATCGCGGCCGGTGGCGTCTGTGACGGCCGGTCGATGGCCGCCGCGCTGGTGCTCGGCGCGGAGGGCGTGCAGATGGGCACCCGCATGGTGAGCGCAGCGGAGTCACCCGTCCACGAGAACTGGAAGCAGCTCATCTGCGCGTCGAACGAGGGCGACACGCTGCTGCTCAACCGGCACTCGCCACCCGCGTTCCGGGTATTGCGCACCGGATTCAGTGAGGGCGCCGAGCGCGAGGACCGCGCGGTCATCCCGAGCCTCGAAGCTGTGCACGACCTCTACTTCGGCGGCAATCTCGAAGCGTCGTTCGCCTTCAGCGGCCAGGTTGCGGGCCGGATCGACGAAGTGGTGCCCGTCGCGCGGATATTGCGCGAGACGATCGCGGAGTGCGAGTCGGTGCTCCGGGAGGTCGGCGCGCGCTACGGCTGAGAGCTACGGGTGCAGGACTACCTTGATCGCACCGTGGACGCGGTCACCGGCCACCGCAAACGCCCGGGGAGCCTCGTCGAGGCCGAAGCGATGGGTGATCAGGGCGGGAGCGATCTCGGGGTGCGCGGCCGAGATCGTCGCCGCGGCGTCGAACTCGCGATGACCGTGCGCCTCGCCGTAGACGAATGCCGGGACGATCGTGACCTCGCGCATCTGCGCGTTCAGGAACGAGATCGGGATCGGCTCCCACGTGGTCGATACGAGCCCGATCCTCCCGGCCCGCCGGCACGCGCGCACCGCGTCGTCGAACCCGGAGGAAGTGCCGGCGGCCTCGAACACGACCTCGCAATCGCGTGGCGCGTCGAGCGCGAGACCGAGCGCCTCGGCGGCGCGTCGTTGCGCGTCGTGTCGGGGAACGATCGTGACCTCGGCGCCGAGGTGTCGGGCGACCGCGCCGCACAGCAATCCGATCGTCCCGGCTCCAATGACGCCGACGCGCATCCCGGCATCGATCC
>JALYLU010000091.1:6292-11550 GCA_030774075.1 Actinomycetota bacterium
GACGGCGAGCGGCTCGACGATCGAAGCGTCCGCGACGCCGACCGTTCGCGGCAGGCGAACGGTGCACGACTCGGGCACGACGACCTCGTCCGCCATGCCGCCGTCGGTGAACACGCCGAGCATTGTGGCCGTCGTCTCGCGACAGAGGTGGGGCCGACCGTTCAGACATTGCGCGCACGCGCTGCACGGCACGAAGGGATGAACCGCGACCTCGGTGCCGTCGTCGAGCACCCCCGCGATCTCGTGACCGAGGGTTCCCGTCGCGAGCCCGGTTCGGACCATCTCGAGGTCGGATCCGCAGATTCCCGCGCTGCGGACGCGCACGCGCGTGCCGGGACGATCGGGGACGGCTACGTCGACCACGCGGATTCCGGCTTCGGAGTTGCGCACGGCTCGCACGGCCGCATTCTCTCACCGCTAGTCTGCGGCCGGTTCTCGCAGCGCAGGAGGAATGCAATGCCGACGTCGGGCTCGATACTGGGCAACCCGGTACTTCGCAAGGAGGACCCGGGGATTCTCGAGGGCACGACGAAGTACTACGACGACCTCGACGTCGCCGGCCTGCTGCACACCGCGTTCGTGCGATCGACGGTCGCGCACGCGAACGTCGCGTCGATCGATACGGGCGACGCGAAAGACATGCCCGGTGTCGTTGCGGTGTACACCGCGGCTGATCTCGAGCTGCCCACCGTGCACGGCTTCGTCATGCTGCCGACGACGATGAACCGGCCGCCGCTCGCCCAGGAGAAGGTGCGCTTCGTCGGCGACATCGTCGCGATGGTCGTCGCTGACACCAAGGGCCAAGCCATGGACGCGGCCGAGACCGTGATCGTCGACTATGACGAGCTGCCGGCGCTCGCCACCGTCGTCGCCGCGCTCGCCGACGGCGCGCCCGTCGTCCACGAGGCGCAAGGTTCGAACGTCGCGAATGCGATGGGCACCGGCCCAGTCGTTGGGGTTCTCGACGATGCCGACGTGGTCGTGCGCGAACGCATCGTCAACCAGCGCGTGGCGCCGGTCCCGATGGAGCCGGGCGGCATCGTGGCGGTTCCGGGCGACCCGGCCGGCGGTCTGTCGATCTGGGTCGCTTCGCAGGGACCGCACGGCGTCCGGGACGAGATCGCGATGCTGCTCGGACTCGATCCCGCGGTGATCCGGGCGCGCAACGCCGCCGTCGGCGGTGGGTTCGGGGCGAAGCAGGGCATGATCGTCGAGCACCTCCTTGTCGCCAAGGCCGCGCTCGCCCTCGGACGGCCGGTGAAATGGACGGAGACCCGCTCCGAGAACATGGTCGCGATGTGGCACGGCCGGGGCATGGTGCACGACGTCGAGCTCGGCCTCAAGCGTGACGGCACCATTACCGGCCTGCGCGTCTTCACGAACGCCGAGGCGGGCGCGTACGCCGCCATCGGCTCGTTCCTGCCGTTCTTCACGCAGATGATGGCGGCGAACGTGTACGTGGTGCCCAAGGTCGAGTTCAACTGGCAGGCGGTCATCACCAACACGACGCCGGTCGCGGCCTATCGCGGCGCGGGCCGGCCCGAGGCGATCCACATGATGGAGCGCACCCTCGACATCGCGGCCGACGAGCTCGGCATCGATCCCGTCGAGATCCGCCGCAAGAACTTCATCCCGCCCGACGCGTTCCCGTACATGCCGAACACCGGGCTCGGAGCGACCTACGACACCGGCGAGTACGACAAGGCGCTCGACGCCGTGCTCGAGTACGCCGGCTACGACGCCCTGCGCGCCGAGCAGAAGGCCCGCCGTGATCGTGGTGATCGCATGCTGATGGGTGTCGGCCTCGCGTCGTACCTCGAGATCAGCGCGCCGATGGTGCTCAGCAGGGAGTTCGGGTCGGTCGAGATCGAAGACGACGGCACGGTCACGGCGCGCGTCGGCACGAGCGCGCACGGCCAAGGTCACGAGACCGCCTTCTCGCAGATCGTCGCCGACACGCTGGGCGTGGCATTCGAGAACGTCCGGGTGCTCCACTCCGACACCGATGAGGTGCCGCGCGGAGGCGGAACCGGGGGATCGCGCTCCGGCCAGATCGGGGGCAGCGCGCTGCTCGTCGCGAGCCAAGAGGTCCTCGCGCAAGCGAAGCGGCTCGCCGCGCACCTGCTCGAGGCCAACCCCGACGACATTGTCCTCGGCGACGGTGGGCTCGAAGTTGCCGGTGTGCCTGCGAGCCGGTTGGCGTGGGCCGATCTCGCGGCCGCGGCCAAGGATCCCAACAAGCGACCGGAAGGGGTCGCCGAACGCCTGCAGCACGAGCTCGACTTCCAGGCCGGTGGATCCTCGTTCCCGTTCGGATCGCATGTCGCGGTCGTCGAGATCGACTCGGAGACCGGTCGCGTGGAGCTCGTGCGTCACATCGCGGTCGACGACTGCGGCACGATCATCAATCCGATGATCGTCGCCGGTCAGCAACACGGCGGGATCGCGCAGGGCGTCGCGCAGGCGTTGTGGGAAGAGGTGCAGTACGACGAAGACGGCAACCCGATCACCGCGAACCTGATGGACTACGCGATGCCGTCGGCCGCCGAGCTGCCGTCGTACGAGACCTACAACACGGTGACGCCTACTCCGTTGAATCCGCTCGGGGCCAAGGGAATCGGGGAGTCGGCGACGCTCGGATCTACGCCCGCCGTCCACAACGCGATCATCGACGCGCTTTCGCACCTCGGCATCCGTCACATCGACATGCCGTGCACGGCCGAGCGGGTGTGGCGGGCGCTGCAGGGATGACGTCGGCGTTCGCGCAACCGACACTGCGGCTCACCGAATCGCAGTACGCGACGATCATCGGCCACTGCTACGACGGCTTGCCCGACGAGGCGTGCGGTCTGCTCGTCGGTCCACTCGGCGGGAACGGCGAACCGACGGGCGCGGTGTCCGAAGCGCGACCGTGCCGCAATGCCGACGCGTCGGCCGTGACGTACACCGTCGATCCACGCGACATGCTGGGCGCGATGCGCGCGGCCGAGGCTCGCGGCGACGAGATCATCGGTGTGTGGCACTCGCACACCCACACCGACGCCTATCCCTCACCCACCGACGTGCGCCAGTCCGTCGACCCGGCCTGGATGTACGTGATCGTGTCGTTGCGCGAGCAGCCGCCGGTGCTCCGGGCGTACCGCATCCGCGGCGAGGGGATCGCCGAGCTCGCGGTGACGCTCGAACGGGGCTGACCGCACGGCCGCGGCGTGGCCGGACCCTCGAACTCCGTGTCGCGGTGGCCGAACCTCGAACTCCGTGTCGAAGATTCTTTCGAAGATTCGTCGACACACTCAAAATTCGTCCACAGGGTCCAGCGGGTCGGAATCCCGACCTCGGGAGTCGGGTTGTATCCTGCCGGAATGGCCGTCGAGATCAAGCTGCCCACCGTGTTGCGGGCCCAGGCCGATGGCCAGGCCACCGTCTCCATCGACGGCGCGACCGTCGGCGAGGTTTTCAACGCGCTGGTCGCTCGCTATCCCGGCCTGCGCGGCAACCTGCTCGACGATTCGGGGAGCCTCCACAAGTTCGTGAACGTCTACAAGGACGACGACGACATCCGCTACCTCGACGGTCTCGATACCAAGTTGGGGGACGGCGACGTGCTCTCGATCCTGCCTGCGGTCGCCGGCGGCGCGTGAAGCACGACGACATCCTCGGGTTGATCGGAGAGACGCCGCTCGTCGGCGTGCATCAGCTTTCGCCCAACCCCGACGTTCGTATCTGGGCGAAGCTCGAAGGTCAGAATCCGGGCGGCTCGTCGAAAGACCGCATCGCGTTGAAGATGATCGAGCTGGCCGAACGTGACGGCGCGATGCGACCGGGCGCGACCATCCTCGAGCCGTCGTCGGGCAACACCGGCATCGGTCTCGCGCTCGTCGCCAGACTGCGGGGCTACAAGCTGCGCGTAATCCTGCCCGAGAACGTCTCGGTCGAACGCCGCCAGCTGCTCGAGATCTTCGGCGCCGAGGTCACGCTTTCGCCAGGAAGCGAGGGCAGTAACGGCGCGATCCGTATGGCGGAGAAGATCCATGCGGACGAGCCCGATCGGTACGTGTTCCTGTTCCAATACGGGAATCCCGCGAACCCGCTGGCGCACTACGAAGGCACCGGTCCCGAGATCCTTCGCGACTGCCCGGAGATCGACGTGTTCGTCGCCGGCCTGGGAACGAGTGGGACCTTGATGGGCGTCGGCCGCTACCTGAAAGAACACAAGCCCGGCGTCAAGGTCGTGGCGGTCGAGCCGCCCGCGGGCGAGCTCGTGCAGGGATTGCGCAGTCTCGAGGACGGTTTCGTCCCTCCGATCTTCGATCCCGACGTGCTCGATCGAAAGCTCATCGTTCGCCCGCGAGATTCGATCGAGGGGACGCGGCGACTGCTGAACGAGTGCGGCGTGTTCGCGGGTATCTCGTCGGGCGCCGCGGTGGCCGGCGCGGTGAAGGCCGCGCAGCAGATGGAGCGGGGGACGATCGTGACCCTGCTCCCCGACGGCGGATGGAAATACCTGTCGTCGGGCGCGTGGACCGACCCGATCGGCGAGGTCGTCGAGCGCGCGTCGCGTATCAATTACTGGTGAACGACATCGCGCACGCAGCCGACGTGTTGCGGTCCGGCGGCCTGGTGGCGTTCCCAACCGAGACGGTCTACGGGCTGGGTGCCGACGCGACGAACCCGCGTGCGCTGCGTCGTCTCTTCGCGGTCAAAGAGCGCCCGGTTGATCATCCCGTCATCGTGCACGTCGCGCGCGCCGAGCAACTCGATGACCTCGGACGCGACGTACCCGAGATCGCGCACGCGCTCGCCGAAGCGTGCTGGCCCGGTCCGCTCACGCTCGTCGTCCGCCGGCGCGTGGATCGCGTTGCCGGCGAGGCGACGGGTGGTCGCGACACGGTCGGCATCCGTGTCCCCGATCATCCGGTCGCCCGCGCGTTGCTCGATGCGTTCGGCGGCAGCATCGCGGCTCCGTCGGCGAACCGCTTCGGCCGGGTGAGCCCGACGACCGCTCAGCACGTACACGACGACCTCGGCGGAGATGTCGACCTGGTCCTCGACGGCGGTCCCTGCACAGTCGGCGTCGAGTCGACGATCGTCGACGTCACCGGTGCCGAGCCCGTGGTGTTGCGCGTCGGCGGGATCAGCGAGGAACGGCTCGCGGAGCTCGTCGGTGCGCAGCTTGCTCGCCGCACGGCAGGTGAGATCGCGGCGCCCGGAACTCTGGAGTCGCACTATGCACCCGAGGCGCGCGTCGAGTTGGTGCG
>JALYLU010000092.1 GCA_030774075.1 Actinomycetota bacterium
GGAACAGCGAGAGGTCCTTGATGCGCTGGGCGCCCCAATCGGCCGAGAGCTCGGACGCCGGCACACCCCATACCTTCTCGTTGTACGTCTTGAAGAAGTGCCGGTACAGGCGCCAGCCGAAGCGACCCGCGATGAAGCCCTCGAGCGTGTCCTGGTTCCTCGGTGGATGGACCCTCGCCCACAAGTACGACGCGACGCACCGTGTCGCCTCCACGGGACCCAGATTGCGCAGCGCGTTCATCGGGACGAGCGGGTAGTCGTAGAGCTTGCCTTGGTAGAAGATGCGGCTTTGCCGCGGCCGGCTCAGGAAATTCTCCGACCCGAGGATCTCCCACCACAGATCGTCGACCGCTCGCACCTTCGTGAAGAAGCGGTGGCCACCGATGTCGAAACGCCAGCCGTCGCGCTGGACGGTACGGCTGATGCCGCCGACGACCCTGTCGGACTCGAGGATCGTGACGGTGCGCGCATGGCCGGCCTTCATCAACTGGTACGCCGCGGTGAGACCGGCCGGGCCCGCGCCGATGATCACGACCGACAAATCGGGCTGCGGTGTATCGGCGGTCGCCATGACCGGTCGAGTGTAGTGACCACCTCGCGCGATGGTCGTTTCCGCGCCGGTGCGGACGGCGCGATCAGGGTACGAGCACGCCGGTGAACGCGAGCATCGAAGCCGCGGCGAGGCCGGCACCGGCGAGACAGAGGACGACGCGTTCCCGTTCCCGTTCCGCGATGACTTCGGCGCCGGCGAGCACGAACGGCAAGGTCGCCAATCCGTAGCGCTCGAGGGAGTCGAGGTTGCGACTGCTGAGCCCGGCGACGAGCGCCACGCCCGCGTAGAGCGTGAACGAGAGCGGCCAACGTCGCGCGATCACGACCAACAGCGCGACGAACACGATCGCGCTCACCGCGTGCACGCCCGCGCTGACGTGGTCGCCGACGAAGAGCTCGCGCATGTTGTGCGCGACCGCGCGCACCGGATCGACCCAATGGCCCCGCCGGGTGGCGTCCTGCTGCGCCCGCAGCGGGTACCAGAAGTCGTGCGTACGATGCGCGGCCCAGACGAGGTACGCAAACAAGCCCACGGCCGGCGCGGCCGCGGGCGCCGCGGCCTTCGGGTCGCGGGTCTGCCATGCTTCGACGACGGCGGGCACCGCGAGCAACACGCCGACCGGCCGGGTAAGCCCGGCCAAGAAGCCGAAGACGGCCGCGAGCAACCAGCGACGCGACCGCAAACCCAGGAGGGCGACCGCCGTGAACGTCATGAACGTCGCCTCCGCGTAGCCCATCACGAGCACGAAGGCGGGCGGCGCGAGGTAAACGAGCCAGACCGCCCGGCGCGCGAGCTCGGGATCGTCGCGTTCGTGCAGCACGAGCCGATAGAGCGCAAAGCCCAACGCGAGCGCGGAGGCGTTCGCGACGAAGACGACACCGAAGCCCGCGTTCGCACCCGGGAGCCACGACACCGCGCGGCCGAGGAGCGGGAACAGCGGGAAGAATCGCAAGCCCTCGGGCCTGACGCCGTCGTAGCCCGCCCGGGCGATGTCGCGGTACCACGACGCGTCCCACGCGAGAAGCCCGGTATGGATCTCGACCGGAACCGGGCGGAGCTGACGCGTCGTGACGATGTGGCGGATCGTTTCGAGCGCGCCCACCACGACGATCCGGGAGACGACGTACGGGACGAGCACCGACCCGGCGGCGCGAGCGAGGCGAGCGCGCATTCAGCTCTTGGCGGGCGCGGGGAACATCTGAAGCGCGGGCTTCTCGAAGATCTTGTTGTCGGACAAGGTTCGCTGTACCCGGGTGCGCGCCGCCGCGAAGTCGTCGGAGATGGTCTCGCAGGTGCCGACGTGCGTGATGTACCCGGGAGCGCTCACGAACCAGAGCGTGCGTGCGCCCGCACGAGCGAGCGCGGCTCGGGCAAACGCGGCCGGATCGGCAACGGCGAGCCGCTTCTTGTAGTCGACCCAGTCGACGAACTCCGGTCGCGCGAAGTTCGGGTACACGACCTCGTCGAGACCGGGCTGCACGAGCCGGTGCACGGATGGCCCGATCTGGTCAGGGCAGTAGACCACGAGGTCTCCGGACTTCGCCTCGTGGCGTAGCACCGACGCCACTGCGCCCGCCTGTGTGCGTTGGGTGACCACGTTGCGAACGCCCCCGGCGAAACCGAGCGCGACCGCCAGCGCGAGGACTCCCGCGAGGACGCGCGCATCGCGCAGCGTCGTGAAGCCGCGGGCGACGAGCAGTACGAAGAACGGGAAAACGATCGCGCCGTAACGCGATTGGAACGCGCCGCCCGCGAGATAGTTGAGCATCAACGCCACGACGAAGCCGACGCCACCAACGAAGGCGATCACGCGGGTCTCGCGAGGAACGTGGAGATCGATCTCGATCCGTCGTTCGTCGATCGTCCGGGCGAACACACCCAAGATGAGCATCGGGAGAAGGATGAAGAAGAGCAGCCAGCCTTCTTGGGTGTCGGCCGCGGTACCGCTCGCGCCGCCCGTGAAGTCGCGCAGCGTGTAACCGAGCGGGATCCCGGGCAACAGCGGCGTTCCCCACGGCGTTCCCGTGTGTGCGCGCTGGTAAAGGAAGGTGGGCAACCACGGGATGAACGAGAGGCCACCGATCGCGATCGCGGCGAGCACGAGCCGCGCGGCATCTCGCTGCTGCCCGCGCAGCACCGTCCAAACGAGCAGACCGACCACGACGACGAGCAGGTAGAACGACCAGTACTGCGTGTACACGAAGAGGGCAACGAGCAGCGCGACCACGAGGAGGCGGGATGTCGTCGGCCGCTCCATCGCCCGTTGGACCGCGACGATGCCCGACGCGACGAGCAACATCTCGAGCGAGTACATCCGCGCTTCGGTCGCGTATCGGATGGCGTATGGGCTGGCCACCATCAGCGCCGCCGCAATCCACGCGCACCTGGCGCCGGCGAGGCGCCGGGCCGCGAACCAGGTCGCGACGACCGCGCCCGCCATGAACACTCCCGACATCGACCGGACGGCAACGTTCCCGGTGCCGAACACCCCGGTCCAGAAGTGCAACGCCACGTAGTAGAGCGGCGGCGCACCGTCGTGCTTCAGCGCGCCTTGCAGCTGCGAGAGCGGCATCCGCGCGATGTTCACGGAGAGGGCCTCGTCGAGCCAGAGCGCGGAGCGCGTGTACGAGAAGAAGAAGAAGAGACCGGCGCATCCGATCGCGACGAAGGCGGCGACGACGAGTGGCGACACCCGCCGCCCGATGAGCGCCGGATCCCTCGACCCGGGCTTGCGCAAGGGCGCGTCGGAGAGGGCCGTCACGGATGCGAAACCTAGTGCCGCGCCGGGGTCAGAGCCGGACGTGCGGCACGACTTCGTGCGCGATTGCTTCCAGGCTCTCCGACGACGGGAAGTCGCGGAACCACAACACGAACTCTCGACAGCCCGCGTCGACGAACGCCTGCGCCTTTTCGACGACCTGCTCCGCGGTGCCGACGAGGTTGTCGCGCACATACTCAGCGGGATCGCCTCGACCCCACAGCGAGCCGCCGCCGTCGGAGTCGAGCCAGTGCCGGAGGTCGACCTCGGTGTCGAAGACGCGGCAGTCGGGACCGTGCGTCCGCACGACCGAGTCGAAGTCGCGGCCGATCTCGTCGCAATACCCGTGCAGCAGATTCGACTTGCGCACGAAGCCGTCGAGGCTGGTCTGCCAGTTCGTCTTGTCGGCGTGGCGGGCCTCGATGCGCAGCGTCACCTTCTCGCCCCCGCCCCCGATCCACAGATCCGGCAGTTGCTGCAGCGGCTTCGGGTCGCAGTACGCGCCGTCGAACGCCAGGTGCTTGCCCTGGTAGGTCACGGTCTCCTCGGTCCAGAGTCGCTTCACCACCTCGACCGTCTCCTCGAGAATCTGCAACCGGGTGCCCGCGCTCGGGAACGGGAAGCCGTAGGCCTGGTACTCCCGCTCGTACCATCCGGCGCCGATGCCGAGAATCAACCGTCCGCCGGAGAACACGTCGATGCACGCGGCTTCCTTCGCGAGCAGACCTGCGTTGCGGTACGCCGCGCACGTCACCATCTGCCCGAGCTTGATCGTCGTCGTGTGCTGGGCGAGTGCGGCGAGGGTCGTGAACGCCTCGAAGACGTGTGTCGGCTCGCGGCGCGGCACCGTCTCGACATGGTCGTATA
This sequence comes from Actinomycetota bacterium, assembly GCA_030774075.1. Lineage (GTDB taxonomy): Bacteria > Actinomycetota > Acidimicrobiia > IMCC26256 > PALSA-610 > PALSA-610. Next base: position 4,179 of record JALYLU010000092.1, read on the forward strand.
CCCAGAGATGGTGATAGCCGAGCTGTTCGGTGAGGTGCGCGAGCTCCTTGGTGCGATCCCACGCCCCGGCCGCCGACCATCCGCTGTACTCGAGCTTCCAACCCTGCGGCGCGAATGCGCCCCATTGCAACGGTGCCGTCACGCGGCGTCCGTTCCGGTCGCGCCCGTGTCCATCCCCGTGCGGGGTTCGTGGTAGTCCCACCACTGGATCTCGCACATCATCGGCAGCAGATAGCGCACGTAGATGCTCGTGATGGCGAGCATGCCGTGATCGTCGACGTGCTTGTCGATGATGTCGACCCGATCGTCGCGCGCCTGCCACACCTTGGCGCGCGCCAGGATCTCGTCGAGCTCCGACTCCGCACCGACCGACAGTCCGAAGTGGTCGAGACGAGGGCACTCCATCGCCGAGCCGTCGTCTTCGGCGATGAGGAAGACGAACTGCTCGATGTTGTGGACCTGAAACACCTGACGCTTACGGTCGATGGTCATCATCGGAAGGTCGACGAAGCCGAAGACGTCGCCGAAGAAGTCGGCACGTAGCTTGCGGTGCTCCTCGTCGAGCATCTCGGGCGTGAGACTCATCGCGACGTGATTGAAGCGGGGCTTGCGCGTCGCGAACGCGGGTCCAGTGGTGGGCATCGGCGCGCTCCTTACGATGTCCGGGGCACGATCATGGCCTTGGCTGCGAGGTCGCCCTCGTGCAGACCGACGGCCGCGTCGAGTAGCCGGTTGAGGGGATAGTCCTCCTGCTCGACGAGCAGGTCGTTCGCCAGCCTGCCCGACGCCAGCAGCTCGAGTGCGCGCGGGAAGCCGTCGTGGTCGTAGACGAACGCGCCGGTGATGACCAGTTCGTTCAACAAGATGCGGTTCGGATCGAACTTCGGACGGGCCATGCCCGCGCCGACGAGCACGAGGGTGCCCGCGCGCTTGAGCTGCGCGAGCGCCGATTCCTGGGCGCGGCCGTTTCCCGAGCACTCCAGCGCGACGTCGAACGGTTCGTCGACCAGGTCGTACGGCATCGCGGGCGCGACGAGCTCCGTCGGGTCGACCGCGCGAGCACCGAGCTTCTCGCACAATGCGCGCCGGCTCGCCTTGGGCTCGCTGACCACGATGTCGTCGACGCCGAGCGCCTTCAACGCCGCGACCGACAGGAAGCCGATCGGGCCGCCGCCTGTCACCAGCCAGCGCGTGCCCGGCCGGGCCCCGCCCGCGCGCGTGATGCCGTGCAGTGCGACCGCGAGGGGCTCGGTGAGCGCGGCGTGCTTGAGCGAGAGGCCTTCGGGGACGCGCAGCGCCTCGGCCGCGCGCACCGTCTTGTAGCGCGCGAACGCCCCCTGCCAAGTGCCGTCGTCTCCTCCGACGCCGCCGCGTTCGACGCAGAGTGAGGTGCGGTGCGCGAGGCAGTACTCGCAGCGGCCGCACCGAGGCGACGGACCACCGATCGCGCGCTCGCCGACCGCCCAACCGGCTACGTCGGGGCCGAGCGCCGCGACCGTGCCCGAGTACTCGTGGCCTTCGATCACGCCGGCGCGACCGCCCCATTCCAAGAGGAAATGCAGGTCGGAGCCGCAGATCCCGCAGTGGCTCACCTCGAGCAGCAACTCGCCGGGACCGGGCTGGGGGGTGGGCCGGTCCTCGACAGCCACGTCCCTAAGTCCCATGAACACCGCCGCCGGCATGGTCTCGGGCAATTGCGTCATGACTGAAGGGTCGCCCGAACCTGACACGCACGTCAACTACGCCCCCACCCCCCAAAATCCTTGCCAACAGATGGCTGACTTTCTGTAGGCGTGGCGTCAGTTTTCTTGCCAACTGTTGGGCGCGAAACTGGGTGCGCGAGACTGGCGCCCCACGCTGACGTGGGCGTCAGTCTTCGAGGAGAGCCATGACCGCAGACGTAGTGATCCGGGGTGGCACGGTCGTCGACGGGACGGGTGCACCCGGACGGCCGGCCGACATCGCAATCACCGAGGGCATCATCTCCGACATCGGCCCCCGCCTGTCGGGCCGTCGCGAGCTCGAGGCGTCCGGACAAATCGTCACGCCCGGCTTCGTCGACATCCACACGCACTACGACGCACAGGTCTTCTGGGATCCGGCCCTGTCCCCGAGTTGCTGGCACGGCGTGACCTCGGTCGTCGCGGGGAATTGCGGCTTCTCGATCGCGCCCGTGCGGCCCGAGCACCGCGAGCTGCTTGTTCGCACCCTGCAGCATGTCGAGGACATGTCGCCGGAGACGCTCTTCGCCGGCGTTCCGTGGGACGAGTTCGAGACCTTTCCGCAGTATCTCGACTCGATCGAAGCGCGCGGCACCCTCATCAACTTCGCGTGCTACGTGGGCCACACCGCGGTGCGTATCTTCGTCATGGGAGAGGCGGGCTACGAGCGCGCCGCGACCGACGACGAGATCCGCAAGATGCAGGAGGTCATCGCCGACGCGATGGTCGCCGGCGCGGCCGGCTTCGCGACGTCCTCGTCACCGACGCACAGCGGCGACCGCGGCCGACCCGTGCCGTCGAGGGTCGCCGATCTCGCGGAGCTGCGTGCCCTGCTCGAGCCGTTGCGCGACGCGCACAAGGGTGTCGCGGCGCTGCTCCCCGGCGAGAAGGTGACGCACGCCGACGTGTACGAGCTCCAGCGCGCCACGGGTCGTCCACTGACCTGGACCGCGCTGCTCACCGTGAAGGGCTACCCCTGGCACGAGCGCATCATGGAGGCGAACACCAAGGCCCGCGCCGAAGGCATCGAAGTGTGGCCGCAAGTGTCGTGCCGGCCACTCACGTTCCAGATGAACCTGCGCGAGCCGTTCACGTTCAACATGCGGGCCACGTTCCAAGAGCTGATGGACCGGCCCGACGAAACCCGGCTGGCGGCGTATCGCGATCCCGCTTGGCGGGCGCGGGCATGGGAGGAGATGCAGGGCCAGCGCGGCGCGCTACCGGTCAACTTCGATGCCCTCGCGGTCGCCGAGTCGCCGACGCATCCCGACCTCATCGGTCGCAAGGTGACCGATATCGCGACCGAGCGCGGCGTCACCCCGCTCGACGTGATGCTCGACGTGTCGATCGAGGAGAACCTCGAGACCCGCTTCACAAGCGTGCTCGCGAACAACGACCCCGAAGCCATCGCCTGGCTGCTCCCCCAGGACACCGTTCTCCTCGGCCTCGCCGACTCCGGTGCGCACGTCACCCAACTCTGCGACGCGTGTTTCGCGACGGACCTCCTCGGCAACTGGGTGCGCGACAAGGAGGTCATGCCCCTCGAACACGCGATTCACAAGCTGACCGGCGAGCCGGCGTCGGTGTTCGGTCTGCACGACCGCGGCACGCTCGAGATCGGCAAGGCTGCCGACGTCGTCGTGCTCGATTTCGAGAAGGTCGGGCCCGGACCACTCCGCCGAATCCGCGACTTCCCCGCCGACGGCGAACGGCTCGTCGCCGATCGCCCGGAGGGGATGAGTCACGTCGTCGTCAACGGCACGGTGATCCGCGAGGACGGCACGCCCGTCGATGCCGCACTCTCGGCGCGGCCGGGCAAGCTCCTGCGTTCGTCGTAACCGGCGCCGCGGCGAATCAGTTCCCCGACGCGCGGCTGGCGAGCAGGAGCCGGGCGAATTGGTCCGCCATCGGAGCATGGGGCGGGCCGGCTCCGTCGATCGCCGTCTGCAGCACGACACCTTGCGCAACCGCGAGCAGGAGGCCGGCCATCGCGTCGGGCTGCACCCAGTCGGGAAGGAATCCCCCGGCCTGGAGCTGAGCCATCTGCTGCGAGAGCATCGCGCGGATCTCGCCGAACACCTCACTCACGCGTCGTTGCAATTCAGGCTGTCGACGGCTCTGGATCAGGACCTCCAAATAGACCGGAGCGTCGTCCGCAGCCTGTTCGTACGCCTCTTGGAGTTGCGCGACGGCTTTCAAAAGTCGGCTCACGGGATCGAGTGCCTCGTCTTGGAGCGCTCGGAGAGCGGGCCTGACGAGTACCTCGATGGCTTCGCCGACGGCCTCGGCCAAGAGCGCGTCCTTCGACCCGAAGTAGTAGGTGATCGCGCCCAGATTGGCCTCGGCGGCAGTCGTGATGGCGCGCGAGGTCGCGCCGATCGTCGAACCCTTGCGGACGCACTCCCAGGCGGCGTCGACCAGTCGTCGGCGAGTGTCCGAAGCCATGGGACCAGCCTAGTTGCCACCTCAGTCATACGTATGTATGGTTCGCTGATGGTCGATCAGCTCGTTCTCGGTCACCGCGCGCGGCCCGGGTCGAAGCTGGCGCTCGCGGGTGCGGTGGCCGACCTGGCCCTGGCGGCAGGGCTCGGTGCAATCCGGGCGACAAACGGTTCGGTCGGGCAACGTCACGCGGAAGGGCCGCTTCCGACCCTCGCCATCGTCATCGCCGTGGCCGCCCCGGGCGTGCTCGCGCTGATCGGCGTCGCCATCGACCGCCCGGTTCTCTTCGGCGCCGCCGGCATCGCGTGCCCGCCGCTCGCGATCGTGTCGATCGCGGCGATACCAATTTTCCTTCCGGCGGTGTTCTTCCTCCTCGCGTTCGCCCGGGCGACGAGGACGCAACGGTCCCAATCGCTCTTCGGCGGACTCGTCCTTGTCGGCTTCCAAGCGCCCATCCTCGTCGGACTGTGGATCCTCATCACCCAGACCCGCGAGTTCACCTACAACTTTGCCGGTGGCTCCGAAGGCGGCGAGTACTTCACACCCGGACACGCCGGCTTTTGCATCGCAATCGTGGCCGTCGACCTCGTGATCGCCTCGGCACTCGCGCGACTAAGCCCGGCGCCACGCGACGCGGCACCGGGTCGGTCTGATTCGAGCCAGGCGATGTCGTAGCCGTCAGCGCGCAGACTTCGCGTTCTGCTGCTTCCGGTTCCAGACCAGGAAGTAGGAAAGCCCCGCGATGGCGAGCAGACCGACGACGATGACAGGCAGCATGGCGTCCCTCCAGAAGGATCCGGGCGGGCCGAGTGCCCGCCACCTCTCGCGATCGGCGGTGTGCGCAGCAGCCTTAACGAATTTGTGACTTCCTTCACCTTTACGCCCATCCGTGGTAGTCCTGATCGACCTCGGGTGTCGGACCGGGCGGGCGCGGCGGGTGCTCCTGCAGCCGGGCGGGAAAGCCCAGGCGCGCGGTGCCGTCGCCGGCGTCGAAGACGACCTCGCGTTCTCGGAATTGCTCGTGTGCGGCCATCTCCGACGGGTCCAGCACCGGCGCGACGGGCGCTCCCGCCTCCGTGAGCCGTGCCAGCGCCTCGCCGCTCGTGAGCCCGGCGCACGCCGCCGCAACCGCGGCCTGACATTCGTCGAAGCGGTCGACGCGTTCGAGATGACGAAGCTCGCGGAGATCGAGCGCGAGATCGAGCCCGACACACACCGCCCGCCAGAAATGATCCTCGGAGATGACGGCCAACGTGATCCAGCCGCCGTCGGAACAGGCGAACACGCCATAGCCGGCGGAGCCGCGCGTCGGCTGCGTCCGACCGCGCAGAACGTTGCCTGAGCTCGTTCCCGACCACGACGCGACGACGTCGGCCATCGCGACGTCGATTCGCTCGCCCTCGCCGGTCCGGATCCGTTTCGCCCACGCCGCGCAGATGCAAAACGCCGCGATCGTCCCCGCCGCGAGATCGGCGATCGGGACGCGCGGGATCATCGGTTCCTCCCCGTCTCGCGGCGCGAGCGCGCCCGCGAGGGCCTGATAGTTCACGTCGTGCCCGGGGCGCGCGACGTTCGGCCCGGTCTGGCCGTACCCCGACACCGAGCAATAGATGATCGATGGGTTCCGCGCCCGCACGTCGTCGTAACTCAAGCCGAGGCGCGCCGCGACCCCGGGTCGCCACCCCTCGCAGAACACGTCGGCGTCGGCGACCAGCTCGAGCGCACGAGCCTTGCCCTCGGCGCTGCGGAGATCCAGCTCGATACTGCGCTTGTGACCCGCGATGTCGCGGAACAACTGCGGGAACGTGCGCATCGGGTCGCCGCCCGGTGGCTCGATCTTCAACACCTGCGCGCCGAGGTCGGCCAGCATCTGCGTGGCGTGCGGGACGGGACGCCAGATCCCCGCGTCGAGGACGCGCATTCCGTCGAGGAGACCGGTCACGATCGCGTGTCGTGCTCGCCCAACTGACGGCGCAGCACGAACTTCTGGACCTTTCCACTCGGCGTACGCGGAAACTCGTCGACCGACCGGAGGTGCTCGGGCCATTTCTGGCGCGCGATGCCGGCGCGCTCGAGATACGCCCGCACCTCGGCGAGCTCGGGCGCGGGACGTCCCGGCTGCATGCGGAAGAACGCGCACGCGACCTCTCCGAGACGCGCGTCGGGCGCGGCGACGACCGCAACTTCGGCCACGTCGCGCATGCGCACGAGAAGCTCTTCGACCTCCTGCGCGCTGACGTTCTCACCGCCGCGGATGATGATGTCCTTCTTGCGATCCGTGATCGCGACATAGCCGTCGTCGTCGAGAACGCCGATATCGCCGGTCATGAACCAACCGTCGGCACTGAACGCGGCCTCGGTCGCGGCCGCGTCCGTGTACCCCACGAACAGCTCCGGCCCGCGGCTCCAGATCTCGCCGGGCGTCCCGACCTCGACGCCCTTGCCGTCGTCGTCGACGAGCCGGATCTCGACGCCGGGGAGCGGGCGCCCGTCGGTGTTGACGCGCTTGTCGTGCGGCGCATCCGGCCGGCTCCCGGTGATCGACGGGTGCTCGGTCGAACCGAAGCTGCGCGCGATCTCGATCCCGAGCGCCGCGCAGCGCTCGCCGACGGCTGCGGGGACCGCCGAACCGCCGAGACCGATGAACGGCATCAGCGGAACGTGACGTCCGAGGTCGTAATCGGGATGGTCGAGCAGACTCGTGAGGAAGTACGTCGAGCCCTGGCCGGCCGACAGGCCGTCGTCGAGCATCGCCTGCAAGACCCGACCGGGATCCCACACGTCGATGAGATGGATCTCGCTGCGGCGGAACACCGGGACGAGCAATGCGGCGAGCATGCCGATGCCGTGCCCGACCGGCGCGCCCGTGATCATCGCCGGACCGCCGCGATCGTTCTGCATCGCGGCGAGCTGATGAATCTCGGCGTTGATCGTGCGATGCGAGTGCACGACACCTTTCGGATCCGAGGTGGTGCCCGACGTGTACGCGACCAGTGCGGGCGAGCGCGGGTCGACAGTCGGGATCGCGTCGATCGGGTCGTCGACGACGAGCTCGGAAAACGCGAGATCGCGCGGGTCGGCCGCGCTGCTCTTTGCGTCGCCGACGATCGCGACCCATTCGAGATCGTTCAACGAGCCGCGCATACCCGCCAGGTTGGCCAGAAAGTCCTGATGACCGAAGCGGTCGGCCGTAACG
>JALYLU010000093.1 GCA_030774075.1 Actinomycetota bacterium
CTCCGTGCATGCGCGCGACCCCGACACCCGCGCCGAAGACCGCGCACCCGAGGGCGAGCCGGAGCAGATCGGCCGGATGACGTTCGCGAGTGCTCAAGCGCGCATGTGGCCGGAGAGGTCGCCGAACAGCCGCGGATCGAAGACCCGCTCCGTGAACTCCCAGCGACCGTCGACGAGCGAGAACCGGTCGCGGTACTCACCCGCGAGAATCGGGTGCAGACCGAGGGCCGTGACTTGGAGCACGGTGAAATAGCTCCGGGCGTGCGCGGTCGGTACGTCGACGCTGACGGTGACGTTCGTGAGCTGATGCATCGTCCGCGGCGTACCGTCGTCGTAGATGATCACGGGGTCGTAAAGCGTGCGGGCTTCGGAGACGCCACGCCGGGTGTGATCACCGCGCGTCGAGCGGAGCTCGGCGTGCGCGAACAGCGCGGCGACCCCGTCGAGATCACCGTGATCGAGCCGGGAGGCATACTCGTGGATGAGTGCAGTGATCTCGTCGACATCGCTCACGCCGGAACGGCTCACAGGCGAATCGGCATCCGTGAGTAGCCGCGTACGTTGCCCGAATGCACGCGCTCGAGCGCGCACTCGTCGATCTCGTACCCCGGATATCGGGCGAGATACTCCTCGAGGCTGACGCGCATTTCGAGCCGGGCGAGCGCGGCGCCGAGACACACGTGGATACCGTGCCCGAACGCGACGTGATGTGTCGGCCAGCTGCGGTCGATGTCGTATACGTCGGGACGATCCCAGACCCGCTCGTCGCGGTTCCCGGAGCCGAGCAGCAGCAGCACCTTGTCGCCGACGGGCATCCTCCGGCCGTGGAGCTCGACCTCGCGGGTGAGCGTGCGCGCCATCATCTGGGTCGAGCCCTCGAACCGCAGGATCTCCTCGACGGCATCGGGAATCCGATCCGGGTCGGCGATGACCTTGGCCCGCTCGCTCGGGAAGCGCTGCATCGCAAGCAGGCAGTTGCCGAGCAACTTCGTCGTCGTCTCGTTCCCGGCGATGATCAACAGGAACAAGAACCCGACGACCTGATCGTTTGTGAGCTGGTCGCCCTCGCTCTCGGCGGCGACGAGCGCCGCCGCGAAATCGTCGCGCGGACCGGTTCGGCGCTCCGCCACGAACGCGGAGAAGTACTTGTAGAGCTGGTATGCCGCGTCGACCCCGGCCGGCGTCACGTCCATTTCGCCTTCCGCCCGGTGCAGCAACGCGTCGCTCCATCCCCGCAGCTCCTCCTGGTCGGCGTCCGGCACCCCCAGGAGCCTCGAGATCACGTCCATCGGCAGCGGAGCGGCGTAGTCGACGATGAGGTCGGCGGAGGAGCGACCGAGCATGCCGTCGAGATAGTTGCCCGCGAGCCTCCGGATCGTCGGCTCGAGATCGGCGACGCGGCGCGGCGTGAACGCCCGGCTGACCAGGCGCCGCAACGCCGTGTGATCGGGCGGATCGGAGGTCAGCATCATCGGCAGCGGGTTGCCCGCCTCGAGGGTGATGCCGAAGCGTGAGCAGAACGTGTCGGGATCGTGGAGGGCACGCACGACATCGTCGTAGCGCGAGAGTGCCCAGAATCCGAGGTCGTCGTCGTGGTAGGCGGGGGCTTCGTCGCGCAGCTGCCGGTAGATCGGGAACGGGTCGTCGTGGAACTCGTAGCTGTACGGGTTGAACCGGACCACTCCGAAAGGCTAACCAAAAGGCATGGCCAACGATGTCGACCTCGGATCCAGATTCCTGCGATGGGAACAGCGAGGTGCGACCGCCTGGGTCACGATCGATCGCCCCGAGCGACGCAACGCGCTCACGTCGAACATGTACTTCGGCATCCGGCGCGCCGTCGACCGCGTCAACGCCTCGCGCGCGCTGCACGCGCTCGTCGTCACCGGGTCCGGAGACGTGTTTGCGCCCGGCGGTGAGCTCGGCGGCCTGCACGACGACGGCGACGTCAACATCGGGGAGCTCCTCGGAACCGGCGCGGTACCGTTCGACGCGATACGCGACTCGCGCAAGCCAGTGATCGCCGCGGTCAACGGGCTGTGCATGGGCGGCGGGCTTCTCATCTCGATGCTGTCCGATATCGCGATCGCCAGCGAACGCGCGATCTTCGGTGCACCCGAGCTGCGCCGAGGCGTCGCCGACGCATATCACGCCGCGATCCTTCCCGAACACGTCGGCATCGCGGTCGCGCGCGACATGCTCTTCACCGGTCGCCGGCTCACCGCGCACGAAGCGGAGCGCTACGGGCTCGTCGCCCGCGTCGTTCCTCATGAACAGCTGATTCCCACCACCGAGGAGGTCGTGCGCGACCTCTTGTACGCCGCGCCCCGAGCGCGCGTCGCCCTGAAGCGCTTGATCAACGCGCGCTATGGCGTCGTCGACCGGATCACATTCGACGAGTCGGTACACGGAGACGAGGTCGTGGAGGGCTTCCAGGCGTTCGTGCAGAAGCGCCCGCCGTCCTGGGTACCGGCCGAAGCCCGCCCCGAAGGGCGCTCCTAAGATCTCGCACATGTTCGATCGCGCCCGCTGGTTGCTGCTCACGCACGAAGGACGGATCGCGCTCGCCGTCGTGTACTCGATCGCGGCGACAGTCTCGATCGTGACCTACACGATCGTGCGGAGTCCCCTCTACGGGCTCGGTCAGTTCGCGGTCACATCGTTCGGCCTGCTGTGGGCGCGCTGGTGCCTGCGCGGGGCCTGACGGCGCAGTGCGCGACGCGCCGGCGCGACTACGCGTTGGGCGGAAGTGGCACCGGGCTCGAGGCACCGCCGATCAATCGCTCTTCGGCCAGCGAGAGCCGGACGATTCCGCCCAAGATGGCGGCGATCGAGACTACGACTGCGAAGATCTCGAAGAAGCTGTGCGCGCCGACGCGCTCGTTGAGGAGGAAGAGCCCGAACAGCGAGCCGGAGATGACGCTCATCGCCTCGGTTGCGGCGACCGCGGCGCCGAGCGCGCCCGTCTGCAACGCGCTCTGCGCGACGATCACCCCGCCGATCGCCGACACCGCGAGCGCGTACGGCTCCCAATGCGGCACCCAGTCGAAGATGCCGTTCCCCAGATAGTGGACGAGGGCTTTGGTGAGGAGCGCGGAGACGCCGAACGAGATACCGGCGGCGACGCCGAGGAACGCGGCGCGCGGACGCCCTCGGGTTGCGCGGCCGAAGACCATGCATATCGCGATCGCCGCGACCGCACTCGGTCCGGCGATGAGCCACTCTCGCGTCCGCGCGATCTGGCGACCTCCCGTCGGTGACACCTCGTACAAGAAGAGCGCGAGACCGCCCGAGAGGACGCCCGCGGCGATCCAGTCGGCGCGCAGCACCGGACGGTGAACGAATGCCGAGCCGATGAACATCGACATCAGGATCCCGGTGGCCAGGATCGGCTCGACGAACACGACCGTCGCCAGTCCCAGTGCCGCGGCATGACAGATGTATCCGCCGAAGTCGGAGAGCAGGCCGAGCAGCCACCTCGGTCGCTTGATCAGTCGCAGCAACAGTGTCGGTCGCATCGCGTACTCGTCGGGTACCTGCTCCGCCTCGAGCAGCTCGAGCACATTGCTGATCGCGTAGAACAGCGCGGTCGCGAGCGAGAGCGCGGTGGCGATGGCGACCCTGGAAGACACGGGGCTCAGTCTCCGACACTTCCGCCGCCGCTGTCGACGAGGAAGATCCGCACCGCGCGCATCGCGCACAACCTAGTGCCGGGTGAACAACGTCGTGCTAAAGCATTCCGTACGCTCGGGTGGGCCTGAACCTGACGACCACGCGACGGTCGGCGACCATCGCCGCGCGGTACGCGTTCCAGTCCTGGTGCTCGCCCTGCAGCGCCCGGTAGTACTCGACGAGCTCATCCACCGTCGCGTCGTCGGCCCGGGTCGCGACCGGCGTCAGCTCGACGTCGCCTTCGAGCACCACGTAGGCGAAGAAGTCGTCGCGGGTGACGTGCAGCGCGGCCCACGGCTCGCGTAAGAGGTTGCGGTACTTGGCTCGATCGGCGGTGATCGAGATGCGGATCAGCCCGTCGTCGAACACGTGGTGCATCACGTTCGACAGCTGCGGGCGTCCGTTGCCACGGATGGTGGTCAAGACCGACTTGCGGTTTGCGCGCGCGAATTCGACTGCTCCGCTGAGTTCCATGCCACGCTGAACATAGGGCAGCTATGGCTTTGTTCCGAGGCCGAGCGATTCATCACCGCGAAATGTCTCACCGTCGTAATGTCTCACCGTCGTAATGTCTCACCGTCGTAATGTCTCACCGTCGTAATGTCTCACCGCGTGATGAGTCCTCCGTCGACCACGAGGGAATCGCCGTTGACATAACTCGCTTCGTCGGAGCACAGCCAGACGACCGCTTGCGCGATCTCGAGCGGCGTCGCCATGCGCTTCATCGGGAGCCGCCGCATCAACTTCTCGCCGCCGTCGGGTAGCGAGTCGAGATACGCACGCATCGGTCCGGTCTCGGTCTGCCCGGGCAACACCGCGTTGACCCGTATGCCTGCGCCCGCGTACTCCTGCGCAGCCTGCTTCGTGAGGCCGAGCACACCGTGCTTGGCCGCGGTGTACTGCGGTTGACCGGGAGCGGGCACCACGCCCGCGCCCGACGACATGTTCACGATGGCACCACCGCGTCCCTGCTCGAGCATTCGCCGTAGCTCGTGCTGCATGCAGAAGAACACGCCGCTCAGATTCACGTCGATGGTACGCCGCCAGTCGTCGTACGAGTGCTCGACGAATGGCTTCGGCTGCGGAGCGATACCGGCGATGTTGCACGCCCAGTCGAGACCACCGAAACGCTCGACGGTGAAGGCGACCATCGCCTCGACCGATGCAGCATCGGCGACATCGACTGCGACAGCCGCGGCTGCGGCGCCGACATCGGTCGCGGTCGACTGCGCCGCGGCCTCGTCCAGGTCGGCCACCACGACTTGGACACCACGCGCTGCAAGCAGGCGCGCGGTCGCCTGCCCGATCCCGCTTCCGCCGCCGGTGACCAGCGCGACGGTCACGACACGAACCCCCGCGCCCGCAGGTACGGGCCGGACCGCACGACGAGGCCGTTCTCCTCCTCGGGATCACACGTCGCGAGCAGAAGGGCGGCGTCGGCCATCGTCTCGACCGGCTCACACAATTCCGGGGGCAGGTCCATCATCGCGGTCGCTCCCTCGGTCGCGACGGCGCGCTCCGGCGCAAGCGCGTTCACCGCGATACCAGTCGCCTGCAACTCGGAGGAGAACGAGATCGTGAGCCGGTCGAGCGCCGCCTTGCTGGGCGCGTACGTCGACGATCGCGCCTGTTGTGGGCTGTCGAGGCGATCGGTGTCGACGATGGCGCTGGTGATGTTGACGATCCATCCGGCACCTCGGTCGCGCATTCCGGGCACGACGGCCTTCGTCAGCAGAAAGGGCGTGATGACGTTGACCTCGTACGCGACGCGCAAGCGGCGCTCCGACGTCTCGTCGATGCTCAGGTAGAAACAGGCAGCCGCGTTGTTGACGAGCACGTCGACCGGGCCGAGCTCCTCGGTCGCTCGCACCACGATCGCCGTCCGGTCGCAGCTCGCGTCGGAGAGATCGGCCACGATCGGTACGGCCACTCCCCCGGCGGCGGCAATGGCATCGGTCGTCTCCCGCAACGACCCCGCGAGGTGCCCGCCGGACCCCGGTTCGAGGCTCCGAGCGACGATCGCGACCCGGGCCCCCTCGGCCGCGAACCGGCGCGCGATCGCGGCGCCGATCCCGCGAGACGCACCGGTGACGAGCGCAACCCGTCCGGCAAGTGCGTCACCCATGGCTGCTGGACAATAGTGGGGTCATGCTCGACATGATCATCCGCGGTGGAACGGTCGTCGACGGGACGGGTGCGCCCGGCCGGATCGCCGACGTCGGAATCAGCAACGGCCGGATCACGACGATCGGCGAGATCGACGAGAAGGCGACGCGCACGATCGACGCCGATGCCAAGGTCGTCGCACCCGGCTTCGTGGACATCCATACGCATTACGACGCCCAAGTGTTCTGGGACACGACCTTGTCGCCGTCACCGCTGCACGGCGTCACGACCGTCATCGGCGGGAACTGCGGCTTCACGATCGCGCCGCTCGGTCCCGACGACGGGGACTACCTGATGCGCATGCTGGCCCGGGTCGAGGGCATGCCGCTTGCCGCGCTCGCCGAGGGAGTGCCGTGGGACTGGCGGACCTTCGGCGAATATCTCGACCGCATCGACGGCACGCTCGCGCCGAACGCCGGGTTCCTCGTCGGTCACTCGACGATTCGCCGCGTGGCGATGGGCGATCGCGCGACAAAGGGCGAGGCGACGGCCGCCGACCTCGACGCGATGCGCACGCTGCTCGACGCGAGCCTGGCCGCCGGCGGGCTGGGGTTCTCGTCGAGCTGGGCCCGAACGCACAACGACGCCGCGGGCGACATGGTGCCGTCGCGCCACGCGAGCGAGGAAGAGATCGTGGCACTCTGCGGCGTCGTCCGGAACCACCCGGGCACCACTCTCGAGTTCATACCGTGCGTCGGCCTGTTCGAGGATTTCGCGCCCGAACTGCTCACGCGCATGTCGCTCGCCGCGAATCGCCCGATCAACTGGAACGTGCTCTTCGTCGGCAAGGGGAGCGAGTCGATCACCGACCACAACCTCGCCGCGTCCGACTACGCGACCGAGCACGGCGCGCGCGTGATCGCGCTGACCGTGCCGTTCGCGCCGTTACCGCGACTGTGCTTCGACAGCGGCTTCCTCCTCGACAGCATCCCGGGCTGGGAGAAGCCGATGGCGCTTCCCCACGCCGAGAAGAAAGCCATGCTCGCATCGCCCGACGGGCGCAACGTGCTGCGTGAGGCCGCGCTCCAGCCGACGACCGGGTTCAAGGTCTCGAACTGGGCCATCTACGTGATCAACGAGACCTTTGCACCCGAGAACAAGCAATGGGAAGGCAAGTCGGTCGCCGAGATCGCCAAGGCGCGCGGCGTCGACGAGTTCGACGCGCTGTGCGACATCGCCGTCGCCGACGACCTCATGACCGGCTTCGGCTTCCCGAACCGGCCCGACGACGACGAGACGTGGCAGGTGCGCATGAAGGTGTGGCGCGACAGCCGCGCGGTCATCGGCGCGAGCGACGCCGGCGCGCACCTCGACTTCCTCGCCAGCTTCAACTACGCGACCGTGCTGCTCGGCGGACCGGTGCGCGAACGGGGTCTGATGCCGATCGAGGAGGCAGTCAACCTCCTGACCGATGTGCCGGCGCGTCTCTACGGCCTGACCGGGCGCGGTCGGCTGGAGCCGGGATGGTACGCCGACGTGGTGGTGATCGATCCCGACACCGTCGGCGCGCAAGACGTGCGGATGCGGTTCGACCTGCCGACCGGTGCGCCCCGTCTCTACGGCGGCGCGAACGGCATCGACCACGTACTCGTGAACGGCACCGAGATCGTCGACCACGGCGAGTTCACCGACGCACGGCCCGGGACGCTGCTGCGCTCGGGTCGCGACACCGAGACGGTGAGCGTTCCCGGTGGGAGCGTCGTTCCCGGCGGGAGCGTCGTACCCGGCGGTAGCGTTGTACCCGGCGGTAGCGTCGTACCCGGCGGGAGCGTCGTTCCGAGCGAGACCGGCTGAGCAGCCGGCCCGTGGCGTCCCGCCGGTTCTTCGATCGGCTGCGCCGACGCGGACTTCGGGGCGCGTCCGGACGGCCGGCCCTCGATCTCGCGCCGGGCCTCCCCGAGCGCGACGCGGCGCGCCTACGCGACGTCATCACCGAGCTGCTCGTACTCCACGACACGATGACGCAACGCGCCGAGGCGGCTGCGGTCGCCGACGCGTATATCGCCTTGTCCGACGACGGTCGCCGCAACTTCCTGCTCCTGCTCGCGCGCGACTTCTGGACCGATGCTGGGACCGTCGACGACGCGATCGATGCGCTGAAGCACGGCGACGATCGTCGAGATGCCGAACGACGCCTCCGCCAGGCGTTGACGCCGCCCGCGGATCGACTGCTGCGCCTGTTCACCGGACTCGAAGGCGGAGTGAAGTTCCTCGTCGACCTGCGCGCCGACCTGCTTCGCGCCGCGAACTTCGACGCCGAGCTCGGCGATCTCGACCGCGAGCTCAAGGCGCAGCTCGCGGCCCTGTTCGACGTCGGGCTGCTGACGCTGCGCCGCATCACCTGGGAGGCACCGGCGGCGCTCCTCGAGAAGCTGATCTCCTACGAGGCGGTGCATGCGATCAGCTCATGGGACGACTTGAAGAACCGGCTCGACTCCGACCGCCGGTGCTACGCGTTCTTCCACCCCGCGATGCCCAACGAACCGCTCGTCTTCGTAGAGATCGCGCTCACCACAGGAATCGCCACGGAGCTCCCGCCCTTGCTCGATGCGCGGGCACCGGAGCTCGATCTCGAGCGCGCCGACACCGCGGTCTTTTACTCGATCTCCAGTTGTCAACCTGGGCTCGCCGGGGTCAACCTCGGCACGGCGCTCGTCAAGCAGGTCGTCGAGGCCCTCCGCCTCGATCTGCCCCAGCTGCGCCGGTTCGTCACGCTCTCGCCGATCCCGACCTTTCGATCGTGGGTCGAGCACGCGCTCGCCGCCGACGGCGCGGGCTTGCGCGCCGGGGAACGCGAGCTGTTGCCGGCCGGCCCCGCGCGCGTGCTGGCGCGGTTGTCCGATCACGAGTGGGACGTCGACGAGGCGATCCGGCCCGCGCTTCTGGCCTTGTGCGCCCGCTACCTCACAACCGCGGCAGAGGGCCGCGCCGCTGATCCGGTCGCGAACTTCCACCTCGCAAACGGCGCGACCGTCGAGCGCGTCAACTGGATGGCCGATGCTTCGCCGATCGGCCGGGCCCGCTCATTCGGTGTCATGGCGAACTATCTCTACGAGCCCGATCACATACCGGAGCGGGCCGAGGCGTACGCAACGAAGGGTGTGATGCCGATCTCGTCCGAGGTGCGCGAGCTGATCGCGCAGCAATAGTCCTCTCGGTCACCGCGGTGGGCCGGCGTCGACGACGGCTCGCAGCTCATCGAGCCAGCCCGGGAACTCCCCCATCGACACCATCCACCAGGTTGCACCGGCGGCCTCGAAATCGGCGACCGACGCATTTGGAGGTGGACCGGCATTCACGACCACGTCGAAGCTGTCGAGCGAGCCGCGGCGCGCCCGAACATCGGCGACGATCGATGCGACGTCGTCGGGGACGACGAATCCGATGCCGCCCTGCGAGTCAACCTTCATCGGCACGACACCGTCCCACCGCGCCGCGCGCACGAGCGCGCCGCGAAACGGCAGCATGCACGCCACCCACACCGACGGTCGCGGTTGCTGGACGGGCGTCGGCAGGAACCGCGCGCGCTCGACGTGAAAGTTGACACCGTCGTGCTCGAACGGCTCCCCCGACCACAAACCCGCGACGACCGCGAGTGCTTCGTCGAGTCGAGCCGCGACCACGCGCGGGTCAGAGACTTCACCGAAGGTGGTGTATTCGTCGTCGGGGACGCCCAGCCCCACGCCCAGGACGAGTCGTCCGCCCGATAACCGGTCGAGCGTCACCGTCTCGCGGGCGACCTTCTGCGGGCGGCGCCGGGCCAGCGGTGTAACGCACGTACCCAAGCGGATGCGCGTCGTTCGCGCCGCCACCGCACCGAGCGTCACCCACGGATCGACGATCTCCACGCCTTTGCGGTCGACCACGATGTGATCCCACATAAAGAACGCGTCCCAACCGGCGCGCTCCGCCGCGACCGCGAGGTCGACGAGCGCAGCCGGCTCGGCGTGAGGCGGCGAGTTGACGGCAAACTGCACGCCGCCAGTGTCGCTCGCTACGGATCACCGCGCCAACAGGTCGGCGGCTAGCTTCGCTCGCCATGGAGAAGCTCGTGTATCTCGTCTGGGAGCGGCCGTCGATCGATCCGGCGGCGTTGCGCTCGCGCTTCCTCGACGATCTCGCGCCGCGCCTGCTCGCGCTGCAACCCCACGCGCTCCAGATGGATCTCGACGACGAGCACGCCCAGATGCCGTCGATGGTGCCCGTGCCGGGCGACGAGCTGCCCGTGCGCGCCTGCGTGTCGCTCTGGCTCGACGCCCACGACGGCCGCGCGCCCTACGAAGCGCTCCTCCGGGAGGCAGGCGTTCGCCTCGCGGGATACCTCGTGACGGAGTCGATGTTCCGGGAGTATGGCGGCAACGAGCATGCGCCGCCGCGCGACTGGCCCGACGGCACGCGCTCTCCGGGAATCATCACGCTGACGATCTTCGACAAGCCCGCGGGCGTCGACGACGAGACTTTCTACGGCCACTGGTACAGCCACCAGTCGCCGATGTCGGAGAACATGCAACCGCGCGCCCGCTACGTACGCAATGCGGTGGTCCGGGCGCTGACGCCGGGCGCGCCGCGCTACCGGGCCATCGTCGAGGAGGCGTGGCCGAGCATCGAGCACGTTTCGAACCTCCACACGTTCTTCGGCGCGTCGTCGAACGAGGAGCTCGGCGAGAACATCCGCGTCATGCTCGACAGCACGAAGCTGTTGTACGACCCGGCGACGATGCGCAACTACCCGCTCAGCGAGTACATCCTCAAGAGCTGAAGCCTCAGGAGCCGAAGCCTCAAACGCTGAAGTTCGCTTGCTCGTACTCGAGGAGGCGTCGATAGTTGGCGCGCAGCTCGGCGCGACGGCCGGGGTCGCGCGCCAGGTTCACAAGCTCGTGCGGATCATCGTGCAGGTCGTACCACTCGTGCTCCTGATCGACGAAGTCGGCGTCGACGTCGTACAACTTGTGGCCGGGATCCTTGCCCCAAAGTCCGGTACCGGGCTTGCCGCCGCCGACGCCGTAGTAACGCGCGTACTTGGTCCGGCCGTCGAAGTACCCGCGGATCGCGTAACGCGTGTGGTTGATCTCCTCGGTGTGCGCAGTGTCGTGCGCGAACAACACGTGGTCGCGCACCGCTGCCGAAGGATCTGCAAGCACCGGTGTGAGGTCGACGCCCTTCATTAACGGTTGTGTCGCCGGGTCGACACCGCCGAGGGCGCAAATCGTCGATGCGAGATCGATGTGCGTCGCGAGCGCATCCGACTGCGAACCGGCTCGGGTCACGCCGGGCACACGGACGTAACACGGCACGTGCATGATCTCCTCGTACACGAACGGACCCTTCGATCGCAGGCCGTGCGAGCCGCACATGTCGCCGTGGTCGGACGTGAGGATCACGACCGTGTCGTCGTACCCGCCGGTCTCCTCGAGCGCGGCCATGACCGTGCCGAGCGAGACGTCCGCGAGCTGTTGCAGCTTCACGTAGTAGTCGAGGTGGCGCAGCCAGCGCTTCGTGTCGGCGGGATCGATGTAGCCCCACAGGCCGTGCTGCTGATCCCAACGCCATTGGCGCTGCGCGTCGGGCTTGTCGAGCAGGTCGTCACCGAAGTTCGCAGGCAGCTCGTCGCACACCTCGTCGTAATGGTCGGAGAACAACGGCAG
>JALYLU010000094.1:0-10213 GCA_030774075.1 Actinomycetota bacterium
CAGCACATGTGTGGGAGCCGCGGTTGGGCGGTTCAGCGTTGGGACCGTGGCTGAAGCGTGTGTTGCTGCACGAGCGAGTCGGTGTCGTGCCGTGTCGTTCCGTTCGAGGGAGAAGACGATGAGTTGCAGGCGGCTGGTTGGGATCGATTTGGGGATCGCGTCCGCGCACGCGGTGCGGGTCCTCGACGAGGAGGGCAACACGCTCGCGAAGCGGAAGGCGGTGCCGACGGTGGAGAGCTTGTCGGCGATCGAGTTGTGCGCGTTGGAGGGCGCGCCGGCGGGGACGCGTTTGGAGGTGGTGATCGAACCGACCGGGCCTGCGTGGTTGCCGATCGCGGTGTTCTTCATCAACCGCGGTCATGTCGTGTATCGGGTGAGCTCTGCCGAGTCTGCGGATCTGCGTCGGTTCTTGTCGCGCCACGCGAAAACCAATGGCATCGATGCGGACACGCTGGCACGGATCCCGCTGTTTCATCCCGCGGGCGTGCAGCCGCTCGAGCTTCCGAGCGCGGATGCGGCGTCGCTGGATCGGCGCGTCCGGGCCACGCACCGGTTGACCCGTCAGGTCGCGTTACACAAGACGCGCGTCAAAGCGTTGGTCCGGCAAGTGATGCCGATGAGCCCACTGCCGGGCAAGATCACCCACGCCGATCTCGCGGTGCTGGAACGCTGGGCCGATCCAAACATGCTGGTCAGAGCGGGCCGCACGCGCATCGTGGCGGTGATCGTCAAAGCGTCGAACAATCACAGTGGGGTCGAACGCGCCGACGAATGGCTGGCCGCGGCGAACGCGGCGGTCGAGCTCTACGCCGGGCATTCGGCCGTCGCGTTCGCTGATATCGCCGCCGAGGTCGCGACCGAGGTCCGGCTGCTACGCGCGATCGAACACGAGCTCGCAGCGCACACGAACGAACGCGAGAACGCGTACGCGAAGGTCGATCCTGGCGGTCTGGCGCGCAGCTTGCCCGGCATCTCCGATGTCGGCGGGCCCGTGCTCGTCGCCAAGCTCGGTGACGCCACCCGGTTCACACACGCGAAGCAGGTCCGTGCCTTCGCGGGCTTGGCACCCAAAGCCTCAGAGACAGGCGACACCAACCGCAAAGGCCAGGCGCTCTCCAAGGCCGGTCCGTCGCTGTTGCGCACCACGTTCGTGATCGCGGCCGACACCGCCCGCAAACAAGATCCGCAGCTCGCGCGCATCTACTACGTGCAGACGGTCGAGCGCGGAAAGACCCACATCGGTGCCCTGTGCGTCGTCGCCGCGACGCTCGCCGAGCGCGCGTGGAACGTCATGCAACGCGGAACGCCTTACGTGATCCGCGACGTCGACGGCTGTCCTGTCGGACCACAACAAGCCGCCGCGATCATCGCCGAACACTGGACCGTCCCCGCCGAAGTCCGCGCACGACGCCGCAACAAGAAAGCAGGGAAGGCCCCCCAAGCGATCACAACCCGATCGCACCAACGGGGCGACCTCCCCCAAACTGCATCGTCGACCCGTCGCGACCAACACGTCAACCCACCCGAACAACGAATCGCTTGACATCCGATCGCGGATAGGGAATCAGATTGCCCGCTCTGGCGTCATCTCGGCGAGTACTCAATCAGGCAGATGTGTACGTGGCTACTGCCGTCGAAGTGTGTCTGCGTGCATTCCGTGAAGGTCGATGTCGTTCGGAGTAGAGAGCCAGGCGGAGCGCTCTTCGACCTCGAAGCCAGCGGGAGACCAAAGCCTCTACAACTGCTCGCGCACTCCACCTGCCTAGCGACACTCGATTTCTTGCGTCGAGGTGTACCACCGTCGCGACCCAGACCGGACGAAGCTTGTGGTGAACGACCACTACGCGACCAGAGTGACGTTCGATTCGCGAAATACCAGAGGCCATGCTGAGCAATCCAGCGACCTCGATGCGAGCAACGCCAAGACCGACGCCGAACCACGCTGTGCCATAGAGAAGCGGCCCGATGCCTGCTCCGCAGGCCCATCGGTGGTATCCGCGATCGTCACCGGACACGATTGCATGATGCCCGCCACGGAGTCACGTTCCGAGTGCGTATCGGCAGTTCTGTGCGCCGATCGGTTCGCGCAACGAGCGTCTAGAACGCGTCGGCGAGATCTGTGCTGATGTTAGGTATCTCGGTGATCATGCTGATGTGACCGTGCTCGGGAGAGACCACCAGGGTCGATCCCTCGATCATCTCCGCGGTGTGACGCCCGTGGCTCACGGGGACGAGCGTGTCCTGCTCACCGTGGTACACGCGCATCTCGCAGGTGATACTCGCGACGTCGAACGGCCACGCTCGGCCTTGCACGGTGATGTCCTGAGCGAAGCCTCCGACGCCTTGTCGGAAGGCTTCGGCGAACGTCGGCATGATCGCAGTCATGAACGCCTCGTCGGTGAACAGCGCAGTGTCAGGCGGTGAGAGGTCGAGCGGGGCGTCGAAGAATCGAGCGCCGTCGGTGCCGTAGCGGTCTTCGCACCACGCCAGTGCCTTGTCCTCGTCGCCGATCTGCATGATCGTTTTCTCGGCATCGTCGGGGCATTCGTTGTACGCCGCGCTCCAGCCCATGTCGGTGACACCCGCGACCGACGCAGCAGCAACGACGCGATCGCCGAGCAACGCTGCGCAGGCGGCGACATAAGGCCCGCCCGACGAGAGTCCCATGACCGCGAATCGGTCGATGTTGAGGTGATCTGCGAGCACCGCAATGTCCCGCGGCCAGTCGGACATCGAACGGCGAGGGCTCAGAGATGAGCCTCCGTACCCCGGCCGATCTGCGGACACCACGCGTACGCCCGCTGCGCCAAACGCGTCTTCCATCCATGCGACGTCGAGCCGGCCGCCCGGCGCGCCATGGAAGTAGAGGATGGGTAACCCACCGGGCGCGCCCGCGTCGGTAAACGCGAGCGTCCTCCCATCGGCCAGCAGCATCGAACTATCAATCACACGGCCCCCCTCGCGTTGAACGACGAGCGCATGATGCCCGATCCGGCGTCATCTCGGCGAGTACTCAATCAGGCAGATGTGTACGTGGCTACTGCCGTCGAAGTGTGTCTGCGTGCATTCCGTGAAGGTCGATGTCGTTCGGAGTAGAGAGCCAGGCGGAGCGCTCTTCGACCTCGAAGCCAGCGGGAGACCAAACGGACTCTGGTCATCGCAGCAACGGAGGCCGTTTGTCGCGGACGGCGAGGTTTCGTGTCGCGCTGGGAGGGGCCGGCGCGCCATTCCTTGTCGACGGGGAGGGCGGGCGCAGACGTGCGTCGTCGGTACGGAAACAGCACCGCGCCTCGGTTCTGGATCAACGACCAATGAGGAGGACGATTCATGCACGAATCTGATGTCACGAACGCCGATCAGCCGTTGGTGTTGTCAGTCGGCGCAGCGGCGCGCATGTTGGGTATCTCGCGAGCGCGCGCGTACGAACTTGTCGCGCGGGGCGAGCTCGCGCACATCAGGCTCGGCCGGCGCGTCGTGGTCCCGCGACGGGCGATCGATCAACTGATCGAAGACGCGTCCCGGTGACGGCGACATCGGTGGCGGTCACCGTCGCGTGCTCGGGTAGCGGCGCCTGGTCGTTGTCGTTCCCGCATCTTGAATGCAGGTTCGTGCGGCATTTCTGCGAGGGTTGTTCAGGACGGGTGCAGATCGCGTCGAAGGGTGCGTCGGGCGCTGGCGCCGTGGGTGCGTGCTGAGCATCGGGAAGCTCGGAGCGGGGCATCAGAGCTACTACTTGGAGAACGTCTCGCGCGGGGTCGAGGACTACTACAGCGGGCGGGGCGCGATGCCGGGGCGTTGGGTCGGCTCGGGCGCACGAGTGCTCGGTGCATCGGGCCCGAACGCGATCGGGGCTCGATCGGGATGGAGATCGAGATCTGAGCCCGACTTGGTGGCTCAACCTGCTCGCCCTCTCCGCAGCACGGACTCGCGCCGATCGCCTTGTTACACACCACCTCGGTGGGATCGTGTCTACGATGCGCGGATGGCTGCGGAGAAGGTGCGGCTGCGGATCGGCAACCTCGCCAAGGCGGTGCTGGTCACCGGTCAGGCATATCAAGATCCCAAGGACGCGCTGAACGAGTTCGTCTCGAACGCCGCGGACGAGTATGCAGAGGCTGGGATGGCCGCGGCTCGCATCCGGATCGTGCTGCGGCGCCGTGGTCGTCACCCGGTGATCGCGATCGACGATTGTGGTCGGGGAATGAGCCCGGATCGCCTGCGAGCGGTCGCGCGCAACCTGTTCGAATCGTCGAAGGTCGGCGACGACCGGACACTCGGCGAAAAGGCCATCGGCATGCTCGCGTTCCAGCAGCTTGGCGGCCGGTGCGACATCGTCTCGCGCGCGGACGACTCCGCTGAGACTTGGGTGTTGCGCTTGACGCGCGGTGCGGCGACCGCCCTGCTGGAGCGCGAACGTCGGCGCGCGCGGGCTGAGGCGGGCACCACGGTGTATCTCGCGGATGTCGATCCGGACGTCCTGCGACTCTTGACCACTCGCAAACTGGTCGACTACCTGCGGACGCGGCGTTCGGCGGCGCTGGCGCGAGGCGACTATGTGATCGAAGTCGTGGAGGGTCGTTCGGGCGAGCTCGTCACGCCCGACAAGCCCGACGGCATCAAGCTCGACATTCCGGCACACCCGACGCTTTGGGGCCGCATCGAGTTCGGTCTGTACGTGGCGCCCCACGACGGTGGTCGTCGCCGGGTTGCAGTCGTCGGTCGAGGCGGAACGAACATCATCGACGATCTCGCCGAGCTCGACGAGTTCTCGGCGCCGCCGTGGACCTCCGATCAAGTGTCGGGACAGATCATCTTCGAGGCGCTGCAACAGTCGGCGGGACGGCGCGCGATCCTGCGCGACCGCGACGCGTTTCCTGTCTTTCTCGACGCGCTCCGGGCGATCGAACCCGCGGTGACGCGCACGATCGAGCGCGTCGCCAAGGAGGTGGACGAGAAGACTGCGGATCGACTCGCGGATGCGGTGCGTCGCATCTTCGGACGCGTGTTACGTGAGCTGGCCGACCTCGACAACCCCATGCGCACCGCGCTCGGCGATCAGCCGGGAACAGGTGGATTGCTGGAAACGATCGGCGGCGGACTCGAGGGCAGCAGCTCCACCGCAGTCTCCGAGCGTCAGCCCGTGTCGCCCGACGTCACTCCGACCGTCGATGATCTCGTCGGGCCGCCGCGGGAGCCGATCGGCCCGACGTCTGATGCATCCGCCGCGCCCGATCGCCGGCGCTCGACGGCGCTGCCGAGCGTCGAGCCCGACCCGCGCCCCACCGAAGCGCGCAGCCGCTTCGACGTCGACGACGGTGTTGTGTTCTACAACGATCGTCACCCGGACTATCTCCTCGTCAAGGACGACGAAGGGTCTTTGCTCGACTACCTCGCGATCCTTGTGGCCAAGGAGTACGTCCTCTACAACAACTCCCGATCTGCGCCCGACGAGTTCGCGGAGGAGCTCGTGCGCATGCTCGTTCGCGTCCGTCGCCACATGCCGCGCCGTCGCTGACCGCGACCGGATTTGCTAACGCCTTGCTAACGCGCGGTGACGAAACACACGGATTCCAGTCGATCGTCCGGACGGCGTCCGCGCGAAAGTCCTGATCAGAGGGCATGGCACAGATTGAGTGGGGCTGCCCAGACCCCCAGATCGCGGCTTAAACCCGCCGGCCCTTCGGGGCGTGAGGGTTCGAGTCCCTCCCCGGGCACCCTGTTGACCAGGTAAACATTCACCCCAAGTTGGTCAGTGAACGGCTTGGGCACGCCACGACGAGCATCACACTCGACATGGGGTTCGATGTCGCTTTTGCTGGTACTCCCGCCACGTCAGCCAGACGACGAACGCGTCGAAGATCGTCAGCATGGTGAGACCGATAGTGAGGTGGTAGGAGAGTCGGTATAGCTGATAGGCGATGAACGCGCCGAGGAGCGCGATCATCGCCGGGTAGGCCCACAGCTGGTCTCGTAACACCGCGACGACCAGTACGACCTTTGCGACCCCGTGGCTGAGCAAGTAGAGCGCCGCGAACAGGGTGCTTCCATGGGTGAGTTGTCCGGCGGAGTGCAGGACGTGGCGGGCGATGAAGTCGTGGGGGTCTTGGGAGAGCTCATGCTGGGTGAGCGCGCGAGCGAACCGGTCAATGGTGTGAGGCCGCACGAACAGCAGGACTGCGCCGCCGACGATTTCGAGGGCGCCGTCGAGTCCTTTGATCGTGACGCTGATCTTGAAGGTGTCGTCTAATGAGCGCGACAGCGGCACAGTCAGTCGGGAGACCGCACGGGCCCGATCGTGAGGGGTCGGACACGAAAGTTCGACATGGCGAAACGGTAGCCGCCCGCGTCGCCGAGCACGCATGAGAAGCATCACGGTGTGACAGAGGCGACCTTGATGACGCCACAAATCCTTTGGGCCGAGGTTGGCGTTCGCGGATGTCGGACGAGGCCTGGGCTCTAGAATCTCCCGATGCGATCTGCTGGTCTGCGCCGATCCCTCGTCGCGATCGCGCGCTTTCGTGCTCGGCTCGGTCTCTCGGTAGCCGCCACTTTGGCGTTCGCCGCTGGGCTGGCCGTGTTGGGCGCGACGATCGTCGTGTTCGGTGGTGTCACGGAAGATGTCACGCGACACAACGGGCTCTTACCTCCGACCCGCTCCACCTGCGATGGTTCACCGAACATCGCTCGCACGACGTCGTCTCGCTGGCGCGCGTGTTGAGCGAGGTTGGAAGTCCCGCGATACCCGCACTCGTCGCTGTCGTCGCGGCGATCGTGCTGTGGCGACGCGGTCAGCGGCTCCTTCTCGCGATCGCGCCCGGGCTTGCGCTCGGCACCAGCGGAATCTGCGCCGCCATCGGAAAGACGGTTGTCGGCCGCGGCCGTCCCCCGGTCCCGCTCCATCTCGTTTCCGAGACTGACGCCTCCTTCCCGTCCGGCCATGCGACCGACGCAACCGCGGTCTATCTCACGCTCGCGCTCCTCGTCGCCATCTACGTCGTGCGCCGGCCCCTGGCACGATGCGCATGGGTTCTCGGCTCAGGTCTTCTCGCGGCTGCGATCGGATTGAGCCGTCTTGTTCTGGGCGTCCATTGGCCGACTGACGTGATGCCGGATGGACGCTCGGCGCATCAGTCGCCCTCGCCGTCACAATCTTGGCAAGCCTCGCCATGCGCGCCGCTCCTAACGGTCCCGCGGCGAACTGCAACCGCCGACCACTCGCCCGAGTTGCCTACCTCATGACCCGCGAGCGACGGCCGCGATCCTTGCAAATCACATAGCAGGATTGCGCAGCCGCAAGGAGAATTGTTGCCACCTTCGACGGGTACCGAAAGCGTCCCCAAGATGGGGCTGATGTGGCGCGGCGAGCGAGGACCCGGCGCAGCACCGACAAGGGGCGACGCGCTACTGCACCCACTGATCGACGTCTTCGCTCAACTCGGCGTCGTCGCGCGCCCACTGGTGTACTCCGACGACGCGATTGAAGAAGTTCGAGAAGAGCTGCTGCAGCTCGATGGCGTTCTCGTGTGGGTGAACCCAATCCAGGACGGACAGGATCGGACGCACCTTGACGCGCTCTTACGAGATGCAGCCGCCCGAGGTGTTTGGGTGAGCGCCCATCCCGACACCACTCTTCGGATGGGCACCAAGGAAGTCCTGGCCCGCACCAGGAACCTGGGCTGGGGTACAGACACGTATCTCTACGAAACTCCAGCGGACTTCCGCGACCGGTTCCCGGCTCGGCTCGCAGCGGACCACGTGCGCGTCCTAAAGCAGCATCGCGGCAACGGCGGCCAGGGCGTGTGGAGGGTCGAACTCGTCGACACTACGACTGGCGCGAACCCTCCGACCGAAACGCTCCCGCACGGCTCGCGGGTTCGGGTACAACACGCGGACAAGCGCGACCCCCGCGTCGACGAAATGTCGCTCGGTCAGTTCATGGACTCTTGCGCCCGCTACTTCTCGAACTCGGGTCGCATCATCGATCAGGCCTTCCAGGGGCGGCTCTCGG
Source organism: Actinomycetota bacterium (assembly GCA_030774075.1). Taxonomy (GTDB): domain Bacteria; phylum Actinomycetota; class Acidimicrobiia; order IMCC26256; family PALSA-610; genus PALSA-610. Next base: position 8,009 of record JALYLU010000094.1, read on the forward strand.
AGGGCATGGTCCGCTGCTACCTCGTCCACGACGAGGTCGTGGGGTTCTGTCACCAGTGGCCCCAGGGCCTCCTCCCACCCACGACCGCAACGACAGACACCGCCGCGACCAGCCGACCGCACGTCATGGAGCCGCCGACGACGCCTGCCTACCAGGCGCTGAAGACGCGGATGGAGGTCGAGTGGGTGCCCCAGATGAAGGGCCTGCTCGACCTCGACGTGTCGTCGATGCCGGTCATCTGGGACGCCGACTTCCTGTACGGCCCCAAGAACGCAACAGGCGAGGACACCTACGTCCTGTGTGAGATCAACGTCAGCGCGGTGTGGCCGTATCCGGAGATGGCGAACCACAAGCTGGCCGAAGCTGCCGTTTCATGCGCGATGGCATCGAAGGCCGCCCGAAGGGAGACCTGATTCGCCACAGCAAGTTCGACGTCGATCTGGCCGGCCCGAGCTCGCGACCGCATTTGCGCGCACTCGGGTGGGTGTGCGTAAGTGTCCCAGAGCGCGCATTATGCCCGCGAGACGTTCGGTGACGCGATTGGCAGGTGGTCGATGACGCGCAACTTGACGGCTGATGCCGTGTTGGACATTGCGTCTTCACACGCCGAAGCGCCGCTGTGGCACGCGGCAGATCGGCGGCTCGATTGGGTCGAAATCGGCGTCGGTTTGTTGCACCGCTTTGATCCCGTGACAGGCCGCGACGATGCGGTTGCCGTCGGATCGCCCCTGGGCGCGTTTGCGGCTCGTGCGAGTGGCGGGTTCGTCCTTGCGCTCGAAGACGGCTTCGCGTTTCTCGATGCCGATCGACGCGTGACGCCCGTGGCAAGCGTGCATCACGCCGCGGGATCGCCCGCGCGATTGAACGACGGAAAGTGCGACGCGAAGGGACGGTTCTGGGCGGGCTCGATGGCGTATGACTGCTCGCCCGGGAGCGGCGCGCTGTATCGGCTCGACCCCGATCTGCGCGTAACGAAGATGCTGGATGGCGTGACGATCTCAAACGGGCTCGATTGGAGCACCGACGGCCGGACGCTCTTCTACATCGACACCTTGGCGGGGTCGTCGTTCTGGGACGTCTGGTCCGGCACCGTGACACCGGGAGTGGACGCGTTCGACGTTGCGCCCGAGACGGGGCAACTGTCGGCGCGGCGACGACTGTTCGATATTCCGGTCGAGACCCCCGAGCCGCCCCAAATGACGTTGCCCGACGGGATGACCATCGACTCCGAAGGTCTTCTTTGGATTGCGGTCGCGGGCAGCGGCGAAGTCCGCCGATACTCACGCCGCGGCGACGTCGACACCGTCGTGCACATTCCGGTCGCGTGCCCGACGAGCGTCACCTTCGGCGGAGATGATCTCGACGACCTCTACATCACCTCGATGACGCCCCACGGTGCACCGGGGCCAGACCCGCGACGACCCGAGCCGATGTGGCCACCACGACCGCTCGAAGGAGCCCTCTTTCGGTGCCACGTCGGCGTGAAGGGGCGGACCCCGTATCTGTTCGCCGGATGAGCGTTGAGTTTCGTCATTCGATGAGGACGCTTGCGAAGATTGGAAGGTGCGTCGATAGTGGAGACTTTCTTGTTGGTTTGCGCCGTGATCTTCCTCCTCGCACTCTTCTTCTGGCATCGGAAGGAGGTGAAGGCCGACAGAAGGCCGGCCGTCTGGAAGAAGAACAAGCGCGAGTGAAGAGGCCAAGTCGACCCCTTGCGTCCGTCGAGAACCTACGGAACCACGTGAAACTCGATCCGGTACACGAGAGTGTCCTCGTCGATCGGCCCAGAGTGAGCGGCGCGCCGACGCAGCGTTTCGCGATCCTTCTCGCCCGATCGACGCACGTCCGCCCGTGTCACGCTGGAGAAGGGCACCAACTCGATCGAGTCGACCTCGATCCGTGCCAACCCAGTCGCGTATCGACCTCCCGCCTTGACCTTGGGGCGGCTCCAAAGCCTGAACGACACGGTGATGCGTCCCGAAGCCACCCCGTCGCGCAACTCCGGGCTGAACTGCATTGACCGAACGCTATGCGCGGGTGGTGTAAGAGAGGGGGTCCCATGGAGCTGCGCCAAGCGACCCCGAACGATGTCGACGCGATCGCCCGGCTGCACGCAGACAGTTGGCGTCGCGACTACCGCGGCGCGTACTCGGACGAGTTCCTCGACGGTAACGTGGTCGCGGATCGTCTTGCTACGTGGACCGA
>JALYLU010000094.1:10223-11433 GCA_030774075.1 Actinomycetota bacterium
CGATCACCTCGCGCGAACGGCACCGACGAACACCTGCACGATCGTCGCGGAGCTCGACGGTGTCGTGATCGGATTCGTCCATACCGTTGTCGATGACGATCCGAAGTGGGGCTCGCTCGTGGACAACCTGCACGTGACTCACGGCTCCAAGCGCCGCGGCATCGGCTCCCGCCTCATGTCGGCAACCGCGGAGGCGGTACTCACGAGAACGCCATCCACTCGCCTGTACCTGTGGGTGCTGAAACAAAACACCGGGGCACAGTCGTTCTACCAATCGATCGGCGGTGCCCGGGCGGGCGAGAAGATCTCGAAATCGCCAGCGGGTGACATGATCGAAGCGTTCAGATACGCGTGGCGTGACGCGACCGTGCTCCTCGCCTCCGATTAACCACCACACGAGCACGTAATGTCTCGCTGCACTGAGCGTTCGGCGCGCCCGTGCTCGCTGACACATTCGGGCGACCGTGCGACGTTGACCGCGACCAGAGCGCGCACGAGCAGATTGTGCGCGAGATCCGGATGGTCGACTGTCGGTCCGCGTCACTTGGACGATGACGACCGAGCGCTTTAAGGTGCGACGGGATACCGAAACACCGCATGGACGAGACAGTATGCGCATTCGTCACATAGTTACCGGAATGGCCATAGTCGCGGGCTCGGCCGTTCTCGCGTCGCCTGCACTCGCCGACCCGATTGGTGCAAAGAACGCGTTTGCGTTCGACGCGACGTGCGGTGCCCGCACTATCCAAATCGTCGTCAACAGCGCGAATGGTCAGGGTCAGGGTGCGCAGAATCAGACGACTGCCGAATTCGCCCCGGGGCTCGTCGTCGGAACGAACGAAGTCTTCCACCCGACCGCGTTCGATCTCACGTTCACGTTCACGCCTGCAGACGGCAGCACGCCGCGATCGTTCACCGATACCGCATCGCGGAAGAACCAGACCGGCGACGTGACGTGCCAAATCGACGCGAGTCAGACCGACGACCAAGGCAATACCTTCTCGTTCGTCGGAACCGCGACCGGCTGGATCAGCTGAGCTTCGATCGCGCTGTGTGGAGGAAGGCCGGACGCCGTGACCTGGCCTTCCTCCAAGCTCGCGGTGAGCCGGCACGAGCGCTCCGCTATGAGAGACCGGTCACGCCCACCGCGGTGGGCGAGTTGGTGGTGGTGCCGTTCCCGAGCTGACCCGAAGCGTTCAGTCCCCAGCAC
>JALYLU010000095.1 GCA_030774075.1 Actinomycetota bacterium
GGGCTAGCTAGCTCGAGAGGTTCTGGTACGGGCCCAAAGCCTTCCAGTTGCCGTTGGGCGGCAGCGTCGAGTCGAACTGCTGGAGCTGGAACGTGTCGTCGTAATCGTACTTGCCCTGCCGGAGGGCGGCGTACGGACCACCACCGCGGTTGACGATCGGACCGTACGAATTGACGGTCGCGACCCAGTTGTCCACGTTCACGTACTGGCCCATCTTGGTGACGATCTCCTGGAACGTCGAGACCATCTGGCACGCGTCGTTGATGAGGTTGTACGTCTGGTCCTGGAGCTCCTTGCCGCCGACGTTGACCTTGATGTTCGTCTCCGGCCCGGGCGCGTCTTTGCCGATCTGAGCCTTGTAGATCGCCGCGCAGTACTTCCAGTTGTCGCTCTTGGCGTAGTCCGCCGCCCCGAAACCGCCGGCGAGATACATGCCCTCGTACGGGTTGGGGTTCGCGCCGGCCTTGGTCTCGTCCTGCCCCTGCGACAACGCGTCGCTGACGTCGGTCAGGAGGATCACGCCGGGCATCTGCTTCGCGACCTTCTCGATGAACTGCTTCGTGACAGCGTTCTGGCCGGTGACGAACAGCGCGTTGACACCCTCGGACTTCCAGCGCTCGATGAAGCTGTCGAGCGCGGACTGCGCCGCGGTCGTATCGGGACCGGTGATCGTGAGGTAGGCCGGCGTGCCGGTCGCGACGCCGATCTTCTTGAGCGCGGGCAGCACGACCGCCTTCACCGATGGCAGGGAGGTCTGCTGCGCGAGCACGGCGACCTTCTTGCCCTCGAGCGTGCCCTGCTTCTTCAGCAGCTCGAACAGCACTGCCGACGAACGCTCGGGTGTCGTGCCGGGGTAGACCATCAGGCCGGGTGGAACCTGATTGAACATGTCCTGCGTCACCTGGAAGGTGATGACGGGCGTGCGATGCTTCTTGGCGATACAGGTGTGCATCGCCGCGGACTGCGCCGCGTCGACGAGGTTGCCCATCACTGCGAAGACCTTGTCGTCGTCGGTGAACTTGGTGCACACCTGCACGAGCAAGTCACTCGTCGGGGTGAGCGGGCACTCGGTGTTGAAGTCGGCGACGATCTTGCGGCCGTTGATGCCGCCCTTCTTGTTCACGTCGTCGATGAACGCCTGGTAGACCGCTTGCTGATTTTGGCGCGTGAACTCGATGAACTGCTGGATGCACTTGAAGTCGACGAGCGAGATCCCGATCTTGATCGACGTCGCGGTCACGCCGGTTCCCAGCGCCTTCGACACGACGTGAGTCGTCGTGGTGGTGCTGCTGCCCCCCGGCGGCGGGGCCACCGACTTGCTGCTGCTTCCGCAGGCTGCCGTCGCGAGCGCGACGGCAACAGTGAGTGCAACGAAGAACCGTCGTCCGTTCATTCCGACCTCCCCCGGTCGGCTCGGATCATAAGCTCGCCTGACGCTTGTGTCAGGTATACCGCCGCACGGCGACGGTCAGGCGAGCTGGACGAGGTCGAGCAGGTCGTCCGACCAGTAGTCGAGGACGCCGTCGGGCATCAGGAGGACCCGGTCGGGCGCGAGCTCCGTGACGAATTCCGTGTCGTGGCTGACGAGCACCATCGCGCCCTTCCACTCGCGCAGGGCGTTCCCGATCGCGGTGCGCGAGGGTGGATCGAGATTGTTCGTCGGCTCGTCGAGCAGCAGCAGGTTGTGACGACCCGCGACCAGCATCGCGAGCGCGAGCTTCGTCTTCTCCCCTCCCGAGAGGGTGCCGGCGTCCTGGAACGCGAGCTCGCCGCGCAGCCCGAACATGCCGAGCAGGCCGCGGAGGTACTGCTCGCCTTCGCCCGAGGCCTCGCGGATGTGCTCGATCACCGGACGTCCCGGAGTGATGCCCTCGTGCTCCTGGGCGTAGTAGCCCATCGACACCTGGTATCCGAGCTGGACCTCGCCGAGATCCGCTTCCAACTCGCCGACGACGGAGCGCAACAGCGTGGTCTTGCCCGCGCCGTTGAGACCGAGCACGAGCAGCCGTTCACCGCGTCCGACCTCGAAGGAGACGTCCTCGAACACGACCTTGGGACCGAACGCCTTCGCGAGGTCGACGACCTCGAGCGCGACTCGGCCCGCGTGCGGCGGGTCCGGCAGCTTCACGCGCAGCGAGCGATCTCCCTTGCCGAGCTCTATGCGGTTCGCATTCAGCTTCTCGACCCGCCGGTCGAGCGTCTTTGCGACGCGCGCCCGCTTCTGGGTCTGATGGCGCATCGAGTCGGCCAGCGTGCTCAGGCGCCGGATCTCGGACTCCTGGCGAGTCGCGATCTTCGCCCGGCGCGCCTCGTCGGCCTTGCGCGCGACGAGGTACTGCGAGTAGGTGCCTCGATACTCGATGATCTCGGCCTCGTCGAGGTGCAGGATGCGCGTGATCGCCTGGTCGAGCAACGCGAGGTCGTGACTGACGACGAGCAGCGCCCCGCGGAACGTCCGCAGGAACGACATCAGCCAGGCCTTGGCATCGACGTCGAGGTGGTTCGTCGGCTCGTCGAGGAGCATGAGGTCGCCGCCCGCGAACAGGATCCGCGCCAGCTCGGCCCGCCGCCGCTCACCGCCGGACAGCGCGCGGATCGGAAGATCGAGCCGATCGGGTGGGAGGCCGAGGCCGGCGACGATCCGCCTGACCTCCGACTCGGCCGCGTAGCCGCCGGACGCCGCGAACGCGTCCTCCGCGTTGGCGTACGCCTTCACGTTGCGGGCCGACGAATCGGCATCGACCCTCGTGCGCAGCTCCTCCAGTCGTCGGAGGGCCGCGTCGAGACCGCGCCCCGACAGCACGTGCGAAAGCGCGGTGCCATCGAGGCCGACCCCACGGGCGGGGGGGTCCTGCGGTAGGAAGCCCACCGTCTCGGGACGAAGTACGACTCCGTGCGCGGCCGGCGTCGCGCCCGCGAGCACCCTGAGCAACGAAGTCTTCCCGGCTCCGTTACGACCGACCAGGCCCACCTTGTCGCCCGCGTGCAACGAGAACGACGCGTCGGTGAGCGTGTATCGCCCACCGACTTCGACCGCGAGTTCGCGTACCTGGAGCACGGACAATTATGGCGCGCCTCCACCTGGGCCCGGTCCCGTTTTCCCGTCCGGCTCCCGGCCCGGCCGCGAGCGCAGGATCTCGACGATCCCGTCGGCCGTGAGGAGGATCACCGCGATCCACGCCAGTGTGCGGGCCCGGGGGAACACCGTCGGCCACTCGAACACCGCCGGATACCGGTATCGATATTGCTGGACCGCGATGTAGAGACCGCAGAGGCCGAGCAGAGCGGCAGGCGCGAGCATCGTAAGCGGGCGCAACCGCGGTCGCGCCAGCACGACGAACGTGACGGCGGCCGCGAGCGCGCCGACCCAAGGTGTCACGACCAACGCGCCCAGCAATCCCGACACCAAAGGTGCGAGCCAGCGAATGCGTGTACCCGGTGGCGCGACGGGCACGCGGGCCGACCACGCGAGATCGACGTCGGCATCGCCAGGGAGGGGTGTCATGGCGGTCGTGACGACGGATCGCCGCCGGGTCCAAGTGAAGCCGATGATCGCCAGGCACAAGCTCACGCCGAGGAGCGAGAGCCAGATCGCCGCCCAGACCTGCCGTTGCGGTGTCCACTCGAACACGACGTCGAACGCGCCGCCCGGCGGCGGCGTGACCAACCATCCGTTCGCGTACCCGTCAACGAGCTGCGAAGGGCCGAGGTCGCCGCCGCGTACGACGTGCGCATGCCACCCCGGGCTCTGCGACTCTCCGAGCACGAGCCAGAACGGCTGGGTCGCGTCCGCCACGCGCACGCGCATCCTGGTGTCGCCGTTGTTCACGACATCGACGACGGGCGCGCTCGCGCCTGGATTCGCCGCGCCGGCCGGCGCACCGGGTGGAACTCGTGTCGACATGCGCACGCGACCGCCCGCGACGCTCGTGGGGACGTCCGGAGTGCCGGACGCGAGCACGAGCCGATCGACGGAGAAGCCGACGTCCTTGCCGCGCGCGGTCGTGAGCACGTGCGTGCCCTCGCTCAGCCGCATCGCACCGCGGCACGGCGTCACCGCGAGGCCCGTCACCGTCTGGGCCCCCGTGGTCGTGCCCGTCACCCGGACGGAGACTGCGTGGCCGTCGATCGCCACGAGGTCGGACCGGCATCCGCTGTCGACCGTCCCGGCGTTCGGCGGCGGCGCCGATAGCCCTTGGACGCCCACCTCGGCGATCCCGACCGGTTCGACCCGCGTGGCAACCGTCGCGAAGAGTCGCGTGCGCTCCTCGCGGACGTCTTCGATCGTCAGCCGGATCCGCCGACCACGTACCGCGGGAAAGGCGAGGCTGATCTCGGTGGTCGCGTTCTGGGCCGGACGGTCGACGATGCGCGGCACAGTGAGCTCGCGGCTCGTGCCGTCGACGTCGAGCCGGAGTCGCGTCGGCACGGAGTGACGGCCGTCGGCGATCACCGCGAGGTCGAGATGATCGATCGTCACGGGCCGCGCTCGAGTGACCTCCGCCCATTGCCCGCGAACGAGGTCGAACGGTGTCTGCCAGGCGGTGCCGGGATCGCCGTCGAACGCGGCGTCGCCCCGACACGACAGGCACCCGGCCAAGAATGCGCTCGACGAGACGCGCCGGCCCGGGGTGACGTTGCCGGGACGCAGCGCGTTCTCGATCGCGACGTCGGACGCATCGGGACTCACCGTTGCGTTGCCGGTCAGGTCGAAGGTTCGTGGCGCCGGCAGCGCGAACTGGCGCGAGATCGACACCTCCGGTTGCGTGCGCGGCGGCACCGGAAAGACTGCGTCGCGACTCATGACGAGCACTATCGGATGGCCACCAGAGGCCGCACCGAGCGCGCCGAGCAGGTCGCTCGGCATCTGGACGACCTCCTCGAGCCGGACGTCGCGGGTCGCGTGCGCGTCGCGCAGGCGGATCTCGGCGAAGCCGACGGGATCGGCCTGACCGAACAGGTTCTGTCTGTGGTCGTTGACCTGGACGACGCGGATGGAAAACGTGTGGAACGTGCGACTCGGGAACGTGATCGTCTGCCCGGCCGCGGTACGCGAGCGGCCATCGAACACCACGTTCACCGGTCGTCCGCCGTCGAACGTCAGCACCGCGTACGTGATGAAGCGGTCACGACCGCCGGTGAGCGGCTGCACGAGGTTGACGTGGTCGGTTGTTATCGTTCCGTGGAGGTCTATCTCGATACGTTGCCCACGCGCATCGCCGAACGCTTGCGTGCGCCACGCGGTGCCCGGATCGCCGTCGAGCGCGGCCGCGGGCCGATCCTCGGGCCAATACGTGTTCCCGTTGCCGTACGCCGTCGCGGCCACGCGCTCCACGCCGAGGATCTTGGTCGTCGTCAGCGCCGACGGCTGCTCACCCGGGAACACGTCGAGTCGAGCATCGCCGGGGTCGGTCGTGAGCGGTCGATCCTCGGGATTCTGCTGTTCGGTGAAGCCGACATTCTCGTTCACGCTGGTCCAGCGCCGCGCCCGTAACCGGTTGTTGTCGGTGACGACCAGCACGTCCGAGGAGGACGTCGCGTTCCGCAGCGAGTCGCCGGTCGGGTAGGACGCGGAGTAACGCACCACCCCCGCGCCGTCGAGGAGACCGACGCCCGCGACATCGACCAGGCCCTCACCGTCGCCACTCACCATCAGCGCGTGGTCGACGGACTCCGCACGCACGATCTTCGTCGGGTCCGTGACGGGATAGACCTCGACCGGCGCGACGAGCGGCGAGGCGGCCGGCGTCATGAGGCTGATCTCGTCGCTGTAACCCGCCGGCAGCGAGAACGTCGACGGCGATCCGTAACCCGTCGCCGGGCCGAGCCCCGGCGCGGCCGCGAGCACCGCCGAGAGATCTTGGGGCCGCACCAGGTCGTAGCGCTCGTACTGGATGTCGTTGCGCGCCACGACGTCGCCGACGGCCATCCGCCGCCACAACGCGACCAGGCCGGCCGGATCGGCGACACCCTCCTGGAGCCGCCGATCGATCGCGTTCAGGAGATCGGCGGTGCCGGGCGTCCCGTACGGGATGAGCTCGCGGGCAACGTACGGCCGGTCGGTGAGACCGGGCGTGATCGGATCGACGGTGTTGCCCCACGTGTAAGACGCGAAATCGGCACCGGGTGCCTCGAGCATTCGGGTCTGGTGGTCGCCGCGGTCGAGCGCGGCGATCGCCTGCGTCCAGTACGACGGCAGGTTCTCGTCGCGCTGCAGGTTCTTGCCGTAGAACGTCCCGTCGATGAGGGCCGGGAAGTTCACGAGGATGAGCACGCCGACGAGCACGGGCACGGCGTACGCGTAGGCCGCCCTTCCCCGCGCCCGCAACCAACCGAACACGGAGTTCGTGGCAAGTCCGAGGAACACGGCGAGCGCCAGCACGACCAGTGGGGCGGCGCGCCCGGTGCTGCGAAGCGCCAGACCGGCCGACGACGCGTTCGCGAACGACTTGAACAGCGCGCCGAGCGGCGTCGGGCTCGCGTAGGGATGCGCGCCGACCGCGATGACGACGCCCACGAAGAGCAGGAGTACGAAGAAGACGCGATGGCGCCAGCGCGTGAATGCGGCCGCGAGGAGTGAGAGCACGACGAGGCCGTAGCCCGCGAGGATCACGTAAATGTGCTGCGTGTAGTCGCGCGCCGCTTCGATCCACGACCCGAGCCGGTCCTGTCCGTAGAAGAACCAGTAGCCGAGGCCGCGCAATACCTCGTTCGGTGTCGACGTGCGGGCGACGGCCTGGACGGTCTCGCTGTACTTCAAGACGTCGAGGCCGTACGCGCCCTGCATGCGCAGCCCGGAGATCCACCAGAGCGATGTCAGAAGGGTCAAGCCGCCAGTGCGGAGCGCGACGCCGAGCGCGCGCCGCGCGTCGACCTCTCGCGCGACCAGCCACGCGTACAGAATCCACAATACGGGTCCGATCCCGGCGTAGATCAGCGCGGTCGCATTGACACCGCCGACGACCTGCACGATGAGTGCGAAGATCGCGGGATATCGCCAACCCTTCTCGCGCAGGGCCTTGCGGATGACGGCGATCATCCACGGCAACGCGGCCCAGGGCATCAGCAGCACCGAGATCCGCGCCGCGTAGTCGAGCACGTACGGCGTGCACATGTATGCGAGTGCGGCGACCACCACGCCGGGACCGCGGATGCCGAACGTCCGCAAGAGGTAAAAGACGCCGAGGGCCGCGGCGAAGAGCAACGAACCGAGCCAGAGCCGCTGCGAGACCCAGGCCGGCGATCCGAGCTGATCGAGGAACCAGTAGTACGGCCCCATCGGGAACGCGTAGCCGATCGTCTGGTGAGTGACTGTTCCCATGCCGACGTGCGGATCCCACATCGAGAGGGAGCGAGACAACAGGCGGCCCGGATCGAGATAGAGGTACTGCTTGGTGTCGGCACCGACCCGTCCGGGTGCGGTGAGCAACGGCGGGACGTATGCGAGCAAGGCCAGCAACGCATAGCCGAGCGCCGACCGCGGCCGGCGCGAACCGAGGAGTGCGGTCACGCCGTTTTGCGGCGCAGAGCCTCGGCCGCGAGGACCTCGAGGGTTCCTCGCGCCGTTGCCGTCCACGTGAATTGCGATGAGTGCTCGAGGGCGTTCTTCGCGAGCAACGCGCGGAACGCGTCGTCGCGCAGGATGCGATCGAGCGACGCGGCGAGACCCTGATCGCCGTCGACGAGGAGACCGGTCATCCCGTCGACGATCGCGTCACTGTGGCCCGCGATCCGGGTCGCGACCGCCGGCGTACGGCACGCGGCCGCCTCGGTGATCGTCATCCCCCATCCTTCGTGGCGCGACGCGCTCGCCAGCACCCAGGCGCGCTGGTAGAGGTCGAGTCGCGTGGCGTCGTCGACCCGCCCGGGCAACGAGATCCACCCGTGCGCGCCGAGCTCCGCGATCCGACGCTCGAGGGACTCACGTTCGTAGCCCTCCCCCAAGATCACCGCGTGCAGCTCGGGCATGCGGGACTTGACCTTGGCGAGCGCGTCGACGAGAACATCGAATCGCTTGACGGGAACGAGCCGCCCGGCGGCCACGACCAGCGGTCTCGGATCGCGCGTCCCACCCGGACGGAACGACGGATCGATGCCCGGCGACACCACCGTGATGTTCGACCTCCGCAGGCGCAGCCGGCGCGCGATCTCCTCCTTCGACGACTCCGACAACGTCACGATCCGCGATCGGCGATAGAGCGGCGGCGCGATCTGGAATTCGACGGTGCGTCCCAGCCGCGCGAGACGGGGCGGCAACGTCATCTCCCACATCGAGTCGTGCACGTGGTGCAGCCACACGGCGCGCGGACGCGTTGCCGCCCAGACCGGCGAGAAGAACGGCATGCCGTTCCAAATCTCGACCAGCGCGTCGCTCGCGCCATGCCAACCCATCATCTCGCTGAAGGCCGCACGCGGGAACACCAGGTACCGGCCCGCCTTGCGGATGACCCGGTAACCGTCTCGCCAGCTGACCTGAGCCGATCCGGGCGCGTACGACGTTCGCATCGTCACCTCGATGCCGGCCTGACCCCAGAGCGCGGCGATCCGTGAGGCGTGCAACTCCGACCCACCGGCCTCCGGATCTTCGATGTCGCGCCACGCAAGGATCGCGATGCGCCGGAGACCCGCGGCCGACGCGATTTCGCCGAGCTGCGAAACGCCGCCGGGTTCCCCTGGGTTGGTCGGGTCGGCACCCGTGTGGGCGTGATCGGTCAAGGAAGTGGGCCTCCGCAGCACGGGCGAACAACGAGGACGGCGCGGGAGTCTAGAGCCGGTCCCGCTTCGCAATCCTTCCGACTCCGCGCGCGCCTGGCGGTCAGGCTCCGCTGTACGCTCGGCCGCTCGTGGGCGAGGTGACGGAGCGGGGGCACATGAAGCTGACGGGCGAACGCCCGATGCAGGGGGCGACACCCGACTCGCTGCTCGCGTTCCACGACGCCGGATACCGCGAGGTGCTCGCGCGGCTCGGCTCGGGCATCACGATCGACGTCGGCTGCGGTATCGGCGACGAGACGCGGCGCCTCGTCGGATCGGACCGTCTCGTCATCGGCGCCGACTACAGCGCGGAGACCGTGCGTGCTGCCGCGTCCGAGCACACACGAACCGACGGGCTGCGCTTCTCCGCGTTCGACGGCGCCGCGCTCGCGGTGCGCGACGGAAGCATCGACTTCATCGTGTCTTCGCACATCATCGAGCACTTCCCGAACCCCGTCACGCACGTCGCCGAGCTCGCGCGCACTTTGCGCGCCGGCGGCACGGCGTTCGTGATCACGCCGAATGCTCCCGCCGACTTCGAAAACCCGTTCCACGTCTACCTCTTCGAGCAGGCGCAGCTCGTGTCGATGCTTTCGCTGTTCTTCGAGGAGGTGACTTGCCTCGGGCTCGAAGGCGATGACGCGTTGCACGCCGACTTCGCCGCGCGCCGGGCCGGAGGTCTTCGCCTGCTCCGGCTGGACGTCCTACGGCTGCGGCAGCGCGTCCCGCGCGCGTTGTACGTGTGGTCGTACGAACGCGTGTTGCCGCTCGCGTACCGGATGCTCGGGAACGGTCGTACCGGGATCGGCTCGGGATTGTCGGAGCGCAACTTCTTCACCACCGAGCACATCGACGAGCGCACTCCGGGCCTGTTCGCGATCGCCCGGCGTCCGCGGGTGCCGGTCAGGGAAAAATGCGAGCCGGGGTGAATAGACACGACGCGAGCGAATCGGGAGGTCGCGGCGACGATCCGCGCGTGTGGGTCACCGTCCCGACGTACGAGGAAGCCGAGAACATCGAGCAGTTGGTCCGCGGGGTCCGCGGCGCGGTGCCGGCCGCGCACATCCTCGTGATCGACGACAACAGTCTCGACGGAACGGCCGAGAAGGCAGAAGCGCTCGGCGCGGAGCTCGGCGGCATCGAAGTGTTGCGGCGACCGAAAAAGATGGGCCTGGGCAGCGCGTATCGCGCCGGACACGCCGTCGGGATCGCGCGCGGCTTCGACCTCATGATCCAGATCGACGCGGACCTCTCGCACAATCCGGCCGACCTCCCGCGCCTGCTCGCCGCCGTCGAGCAGGGCGCCGATCTCGCGATCGGATCGCGCTACGCACCCGGCGGAAGCGTGCCGAACTGGCCCCGGCGCCGTCTCGCGCTGTCCGTCGCGGGCAACCGCTACGCCGCGTTCTGTCTCGGTATCGGCGTGCGCGACACGACAGCCGGCTACCGCGCGTACCGCGCGTCGATGCTGCGCGCGATCGACTTCGATACCACGCATTCGACCGGCTACGGGTTCCAGATCGAGATGACGTACCGCGTCCTGGGCGCGGGCGGGAGGATCGAGGAGATTCCGATCGCGTTCACCGACCGCGTGCGCGGCACCTCGAAGATGTCATGGCGCATCGTCGCCGAGGCGATGCTGCTCGTGACCTGGTGGGCGCTGCGCGACCGAGTGCTGCGTCGCGACCGGCTCGACCGGTAGCCGCGAGCGGCGCTTCGCGCGTTACGGCGTACGGGGCAGGAAGGGCGCGTCGCGGCCCGTGCGGCCACTCTTGGCGCCGTCGGAGTGCTCCTCGTGGTATTCGGCCTCGACGTTCACCGACCAGACGTCGTGGTCCGCGCCCAGGATGTTCTCGACCGAGAGCATCGCGGTCAGCATCGAATGATCCTGGTTGTTGTACTTGTGCATGCCGTTGCGACCGCACGGGAACACGTTGAGGGTATTCGCGGCCAGCCACTTGCGCATCATCTCGACGTTGCCCTGGTACATCTCGTCGTAGACCGGATACGCCTTCGGCATGCGCACCACGTAGCCGGCTTCGACCCGGCTCGGATCGGCAACGAGCCCCAGCCCGTACATCTCACGCTTCGCCTGATCGATCAGGTCGTCGTCGGACTTCGTCCACATGTCGTCACCCTCGTTGACGAAGAACTCGCGCCCGAGGCAAGTACGGCCGTCCTTCACCATGTACGGCGACCACGAACCGAAGTTCTGCACCCGTCCGACCTCGACGTCGGGGTCGTGGATGTAGATCCAGTTGTCGGTGAAGGAGTACTCCTGGGGGACGACGAGCGCGACGGTCAGATGGTCGCGGTAGCGGAGATCGCCGGCCGCGGCGCGCGTCGAACCGTCGACCTCTGGTTGCATGGCCTTGCAGAGCGCACCCATCGGCATCGACGAGATCACGTGTGTGCAGGGATAGACGCGCTCGACTCCCTCGCGGTCGACCGCGACTACCGCATTCGCGGCGCCGTCGCTATGACGGATCGCAGTGACCCGACGGTCGAACTCGATCGCCGCGCCCGCGGCCGTGACCTTCTCGGCCGCGACCTCCCACATCATCCCCGGGCCGTACTTCGGATAGTTGAACTCGTCGATGAGGCTGGTGACCATCTTGGATTTGTCGCGCTTGGAGCCGGAGCGCTTCGGCTTCAACGCTTCCCAGAC
>JALYLU010000096.1 GCA_030774075.1 Actinomycetota bacterium
GTCCGGGCCGACCTGGCACGCCGCGAAGATCGCGGAATGCGGCGGCCTGTGTACCACCAACCCTCGCGGCGGGGGCGTACTCGTCGCCATCGACGAGACGGGATTCACTATCGAGCCGCTCGACTCGAGCGCCGCGTGCACTCCCCGTTCCGTCGCCGCGCACATGTTGTACGAGAACGCCGATCCCTTCGTGATGCGCGAGCCGTCCGGGTCGCTCAACGTGTCCAAAGCCGGCTATGCGGCCGTTGACGATCGCGTCGTGCGGGTCACCGGCTCGACCTTCTTCGATTCGCCGTACACGGTGAAACTCGAGGGGGCCGGTCGCGCCGGCTACCAGACCCTGGCGATCGCCGGGATTCGCGACCCCGAAGTCCTGTCCGCGATCGACCAGTGGTCCGCCTCGCTGCAGGGCTTCCTCAACGACAAGATCGGCGACCTGCTCGGCCTCACACCCGACGACTATCACCTCGAAATCCGCTGCTACGGCTGGAACGCCGTCCTTGGCGACATCGACCCCGATACGACCACCCCAGCTCGCGAGGTCGGAGCCATGCTCCTGGTCACCGCCGACACGCAAGCGACGGCAACCAAGATCGTCAAACTCGCCAACCCGTACCTTCTCCACATGCCCCTTGCGCACATGGACCATCTTCCGAGCTACGCGTTCATGGCCTCGCCTGCGGAGATCGAACGCGGGCCGATCTACGAGTTCCTGCTGCAACACGTCATCTCGGTGGATGCACCCGACGAGCTCTTCCGCACCACGCTGAAGGAGATCGGGCTGAAGGAGATCGGCACGCGATGAGTACGCCAATCACGGTCGGACGCGTCGCCGAGCTCGTGCGCTCGAAGAATGCCGGTCCGTTCTGGCAGACGCTCGATATCTTCTTTGCGAACGACGAGAACTATCGCGCCGTCGCCGACAACCCATCACTCAACACCGACGCGATCGCCCGCCTCTATCTCGTCGATGCCGACAACATCCACATCTATCGCCTGCCGGAGATTCGGGTCGTGAAGATCTCCTTTCCACGACCAACTGTCCAGGGAGGCCGTGGCGACCGGGACATGCACGCCGGCCAACAACACGTCCCCCTCACCCAACTCGCCCTGGAACCGCCCGAGTAACGGTCCGCAGGTTTTGACGCCGCGTCAGGGGGTAGGAGGCCGGAGTGACGCGGCAGCTGCGCACGCTTCATTGGAATCAGTTCAGCCGGCTCACGGTGCTCGCCGCGGTGGCCCTGGTCATGAGCGCGGCACCGGTCGGCGCCTCATCCAAGTCGCCCGTCGTCACGTTGCCCGGCGCCACGTCGGCCGAGGGGATCGCGAGCGGTCGTGGCTCGACGTTCTATGCCGGCGACCTCTTCACCGGGGACATTTACCGCGGCGACCTGCAGCACGGCACCGCCGCGCGGTTCATTGACGCCCCCGAAAACCGCATGGCGGCCGGAATGAAGTTCGACCCGACCAGCGGCTTTCTCTACGTGGCCGGTCTGTCGACCGGACAGGGCTACGTCTATGACACTGCAACCGGGGCGACCGTGGCCGTCTACCAGTTCTCCGAATCCGCCAACACGATCATCAACGATGTCACCCTCACCAAGGCGGGGGCCTGGTTCACCGACAGCTCCCAGCCACAGCTCTACTTCGTGCCGATCACCCACGGCGAGCCCGGGCCGTTCCACACGCTGCCGCTGTCCGGACCCGCGGCCGCCCTCACCGGTGATTTCAACCTCAACGGGATCGCGTCCACGCACGACGGCGCCACACTGATCGTTGCCCATACCGCCAACTCGAGCCTGTACACCGTGGATCCCGCGACGGGCGCCACCGCCGTCATCGCGGGTGCGAGCGTGCCGAACGTCGACGGCATCCTCCTCGACGGTCCTCGGCTGTGGGCCGTGCAGAACTTCAGCAATCAGATCTCCGAAATTCGCCTCAGTCCCGATCTCGGCTCCGGCGTGACGGAGAAGGTCATCACGAGCAGTCTGTTCGAGGTCCCGACCACCGTGGCCAGACACGGCAACCTGCTTGCCGTCGTGAACGCGAAGTTCGACACTGGCTTCCCGCCGACCGCCACTCAGTACGAGGCCGTCATCGTTCACCGGTGAAGCCCGGCTGAGCTCGGACGCGGGGTCCGGTCACTTACGGTGGTCCATCTCAATGGTTGTCGACCGCGGGCCGAAGATAATGAGATGCCGGATTGGGTGAGGCTTCGGGCCGCAAGGGTTCGCCGGGGAGCTGTGATGGCCACGTCCGCGCAGATGCAGGCGTCGTCGCGGGGCGCTCCCGGCCGGTGCGTGAGATGGGTGTTGGCGTGGTTGCCGCGCGGCCGCTCATTGAGTGAGGACGTCTGGCGGGTGCGGCACCGGACGCTGTTGTGGCTGTTGCGCGCACACGTGCTCGGCGTCCTCTGTTTCGGGTTGATCGTTGGTCGCGGTTTGGCGGAGTCGCTCGAGGGGGCGGGCATCGTTGCGGTTTTCGCGGGTTTGGCGAGCACCGACCCGCACCGGCGCCGGTTCGTGTCGGCCATGACGGCGGTGGGGTTGGTGACGTCATCGGCGGTGCTGGTCGGTCTGAGCGGCGGTGTGATCGAGATGCACTTCCATTTCTTCGTGATGGTCGGCATCCTCACCTTGTATCAGGACTGGCTGCCGTTCCTGTGCGCGATCGGATTCGTCGTCCTGCACCACGGCGTACTCGGGACGCTTGATCCGACCGCCGTCTATGACCACTCGGATGCGATCCACAACCCGTTCAAGTGGGCCCTCATCCACGGCGCCTTCGTCCTCGCCGCCAGCGCCGCAAGCGTGGTGGCCTGGCGACTCAACGAGGAGCAGGCGTTCCGCGATTCGCTGACGCGACTACCGAATCGGGCACTTTTCCAAGATCGCGTCGAGCATGCGCTCGCCCGCGCCGGTCGGCATCCCGTCGCGCTCGCGGTGCTGTTCGTGGACCTCGACGGATTCAAGGGCGTCAACGACAGTCTTGGGCACGGAGCCGGCGACGAACTGCTGCGCGTGGTCGCGGAACGTCTGCGGGCCTGCGTTCGTCCCGCCGACACGGTCGCGCGACTGGGTGGCGACGAGTTTGCGATCTTGCTCGAAGACATCACCGCACAAGAAGACGCGACGAGGGTCGCGCAACGGCTGATCGATGCGGTCGCGGTTCCATTCAACATCGCAGGGCACGACACGACGGTCACCGCAAGCGTCGGCGTCGCCTTCAACCGGAGCGACGACACCGTCGACGAACTGCTGCGCAACGCCGACGTCGCGATGTACGCGGTCAAAGACTCCGGACGAGCCCGCTACAAACTGTTCGCGGTCGAGATGCACTCCGCGGTCGTGAGTCGCGTCGAGCTCGAACACCAGATCCGGGTTGCCTGCGACCTCGAGCAATTTGCCGTCCTCTACCAGCCCATCATCTCGCTCGAGACGGGACGGCTCGCGGGACTCGAAGCACTCGTACGCTGGCAGCACCCGACCCGCGGGCTGCTCGCTCCCGCCGAGTTCATTGACGTGGCCGTCAAGACCGGTGCGATCGTCCCGATCGGCCGCTGGGTCCTCGACACCGCCTGCCAACGGGCCCGTCAATGGCACGATCGCCACCCGAGCGTCCCGTTCACGATCTCGGTGAACCTCTCCCCAGTCCAGGTCTTTCAGACCGACATCGTCGAGACGGTGCGCGGTGCGCTCGACCGATGGGGCCTGGCGCCCGAGGGTCTGGTGTTGGAGCTCACCGAAGAAGTCATGATCAAAGAGCCCGACACCGCCGCCCGACGCCTCGAGGAACTCAAGGACTTAGGGGTGCAACTCGCGATCGACGACTTCGGCACCGGCTACTCGTCGCTCAATTATCTCCGCCACCTCCCCGTCGGCATCCTGAAAATCGACAAGAGCTTCGTCGACGGTCTCACCGCCGGACCGACCGAGTCGGCGTTCGGCAAGCTCATCATCGACTTCGCGCACACACTCGGGCTCCGCACCGTTGCGGAGGGCGTCGAACAACCCGAACAGGCGGTGGCCTTACGCCGACTCGGATGCCACCTCGCCCAGGGCTACCTGTTCGCCAAGCCGCTCCCGGTCACGGAGGTCGACGCATTCATCGACGCAAGCGGTCCGGAGCAAATGTGGACACCCGCTGAGTCCCCCGACCCGGCGATTCGCCACCGTCTGCAGATGTAGATGATGTTCGCGATCGCGATCGCGGCGCGCGACCGAAGCGGTGGGCATCCCCTGTGGCATCTGCTGATCGTCGCCGCGGGCGCGGTGGGCGTGTTGGCCGTCATCAAAGCCAAAGAACATTGGGACCGCGACCTGCGACCGCGGCGCGCGAACCGCACGCGGTGGTTCCCGGCTCCGACAGTTCCTGTGCTCACGCTCGCACTGCTGTCCGCCGCGACCGCCGCGATCCATTCCGCAGTCTCCGCCGAACACTTCGAAGAAGCGTTCATCTTCGGGGCGTTCTTCCTTGCCGCATCGGCAGCGCAAGCCGGCTGGGCGATCCTGATCGTCTACCGACCGAGCCGGGCCCTGCTCTTGGTCGGCGCCGTCGGAAATGCCGCAACCATCGTCCTCTGGACGCTCACGCGCACGGTCGGTCTCCCCGTCGGACCTCGGCCTTGGCACCCCGAAGCCATCGGCACACTCGACCTGATCTCCACACTCCTCGAGCTCGCCATCGTGCTTTGCGCCGCGCGCGTCGTCGCCCGAACAACCGCGCTCAGCGCGTCTAACCCACCCGTCGGCGTAGGGCTCGGCCGGGGCGTTCGCCAGTGTGGTGGCCCTCATGCATTACGGCAGTCCCGTTGACCCAGACCGTGCGAATGCCCGAGGGATGCCGGCGGGGAGATTCGTACGTGGCAATGTCATTGATGGCAGCGGGGTCGAAGAGCACGAGGTCCGCCCACGCGCGCTCTTTGATGATGCCGCGGTCAGCGAGGCCGAACTTGGCCGCCGGCATGCCGGTCATGCGATGTACCGCCTGATCGAGGGAGAGCACGTGCTCATCCCTCGTGTAGTAGCCCAGGACCCTCGCGAAGGTCCCGTACAGCCGGGGGTGAGGCTTGCCCGCGAGCGTCGGGATCCCGTCCGAGCCGATCATGGTCGTCGGGTGAGCCATGACGGTGCGCACGTCGGCTTCGTCCATCGAGTGGATGATCACGACCGCGCCGTACCCTTCGACGTCCACCACCATCTTGGCCGCGTCTTGTGGCGTCCGGGCGAGGCGAGCGGCGAGATCCGCGATTGAGTGGCCTTCCCATTCTGGGTGGCCCGGCGCCGACGCGATGACGATCGCGTTCCAGTCGGTGTCACCCACACCGGATGGTCCTTCCTCGGCATTTTGGACCACGGCGAACAGGCTCGTGCTGCCGGCCGTGTAGGGGTATTGATCGGCGGTCACGTCGATGCCTCGCGCGCGGGCGGCGTCGATCAGCGCGAGAGACTCGCCGACGAGTCCCCATGCCGCGCGGCTGCTTGCTTTGTGGTGCGAGATCTGAACCGGAACGCCGCTCTGCTCGCCGATAGAGATCGCCTCGGCGACGGCACCGAGAAGTCCGATGCCTTCGTCGCGCATGTGAGTGGCGTACACGCCGCCCGTCCCGGCCATCACGCGGGCGAGCGCGATGAGTTCCTCCGTGTTCGCATATCTCCCGGGTTCGTAGATCAGTCCCGTCGAGAACCCGACGCATCCCGCGTCCAGACCCGTGGCCAACGTGTCTGCCATGCGCGCCAGCTCGCCGTCGGTGGCTCCGCGCCTGTCGTTACCCATCGCGTCCAGCCGGGACGTGCCATGCCCGACAAGAACGGCAACATTGAGGCTGGGCGGGTCGGCGTCGACCGCGTCGAGATATCCCACATAGTCGTCCCAAACCGGGAGCGACTCTCGCCGACGATCTGCGCCGAAGAACGCCAGGTACGCGCGGGCAGATCCGAACGGCGCGGCACCGAGCCCGCAGTTCCCGACGACGTCAGTCGTGACACCTTGCCCGACCTTGAAGTCCATCTCCGGCATCAGAAAGACGGCAAAGTCGTCGTGGCTGTGCACGTCGATGAACCCAGGCGCGAGCGCGAGGCCCGCAGCATCGACAGAAAGTGACGCCCGCTCGGCGACGAGATCGCCGATAGCGGCGATCCTGCCCGACGAGACGCCGACGTCGCACACGCGGGCCGGGCCGCCGCTGCCGTCGTAGACGGTCGCGCCGCGGATAACCAAGTCCACGAATCGAGCGTAACCCGACGATCGCCTCGCGCCCCCCGGAAAGGGTGGTTGACACGCGACATTGCCGAAGATCCCGGTTATCTCGGCGCCCCAGGTGTCGACCCAAGGGAGTGTGCCGAACGCGGGCTGACAAGGCGTACGGATGGATCAGGTCGCGGCGGTAGCGCCGCCCGTGTCGCTGCGCTCCTGGTCGCCGCGCTGCTGCTCGCCTCCACTGCCGGGTGCGCTTCGGGTGCCCGAACCGCTGCGGTCGACGTGGTCGTGCCCGTCGGGCTCGCCAACTTCAAGATCACCCTGCCGGCGCACGTGCGGGCCGGGGTTGCCAAATTCGCGCTCACCGGCTTCGGCCCGTCGATGCACGAGCTCGTCATCGCCCGCACGGATGCATCACCATCGAGGCTTCCGCTCGCGGCGGACGGTACCGTCGACGAGTCCGGGCACGCCGGATTCGACCGCATCGCCGAGCGTGAAGGGATCGACATCGGCGGGCACTCGTCGTTGACCGTTCGCCTGTACCCGGGCCATTACGTGGTCTTTTGCAACATGTACGGCCACTACGAGGCCGGCATGCGGGCTGAGGTGACGGTGACGTGAGCAGCCGGCTCGTAAGGCCGCGATGGCGCGCCCGTTTCCTCGGCGCGCTCACGATCCGTGCGCGCGTCGCGTTACAGAACCTCGTGATGATCGGCCTGATCCTCGCGGTGATCGTCCTCAGCGCGCGCTCCACGTCGGTCGACCGCCAGCGCGCCCTGGTCAACAACGTGGCCGGACGTCAACCGGAGCTCGTCGCGCGCTACCTGCAAGAAGTGTTGCTCACGAGCGACGGCGTGACCGCCGATCCGGCTGAGACGTACGACCAGCTCAACGCGAGCGCCCATGCGCTGCTCGACGGCGGCGCCGTGCTCGCAGTACAGGGCAACGACCGCGAGATCCATATCGGCCAGCAGTCCGATGCCGAAGTTCGCGCAAAGCTCACCGAGGAGATCCGGTTGATCGGACTGCTCGGTGCCGCAGGCGAGGCGATCCAGGCCGACGAGCCACATACCGGCCGGTGGACGCGGGACGTCAAGGCTGCCGAGGCGCTCAGCCATGTAACGGTGAACGTCTCACACGACGCCGTGGGTGCGATGACGACGAAGACCGAACGGGCAGTCGCCGACGCCGCTCGCCTGCAGATTGCCATCGCCGCGATCGGCATCGTCGTGACGTTGCTCGCCGGCTGGTCGATGTCGCGCCATATCGTGAATCGCTTGCGCACGTTCGGAATGCTGGCAAAGGCGACAACAGCCGGCGACCTCACGGTCCGGTATGACTCGGCTAACCACGACGAGATCGGCGTGCTCGGTGACGCGTTCAACGAGATGTCGGCGAGCCTTTCGCGACTCGTCGGCCAGCTCGAGGCAGACGCCGAGCGCGATGACTTCGGCCGGCAGCTCTCCGAGGCCTTCGAGATGGTCGACGACGAAGCCGCGGCACTCGCGATCGTCACGCGTGCGATGCTGACCGCGGCGCCGAACGCGCCGACGGAACTGCTCGTGACGGACTCGAACCAGAGCGAACTGCGCAGCGCGGCCGAGCATCCGACTGCGGGCAGCCCGCACTGCGGAGTCGAGGCGCCGTTCGGTTGCGTCGCCGTGCGTCGCGGCGCGCCGACGGTCTTCACTTCGAGCGAAGCGCTCAACGCCTGCCCCCGGCTCCGCGACCGTCCGACCGGTCCGTGCTCGGCAGTGTGTACGCCGGTCACGTTCATGGGCCGGGCGCTCGGCGTGCTGCACGCAACGGGTCCGAACAACGAGCCGCTCCACCTCGACGAGCAGCACCGCTTGTCGACGCTCGCGAGCGTGACCGGCGCCCGCCTCGGAACCGTCCGCGCGTTCAACGAGAGCCAGGATCAGGCGACCACGGATCCGCTCACCGGCTTGATGAACCGACGGGCGATCGAGGGGAGGCTGACTCGACTCCTGGCGAACCGCACGCCATTCGCGCTGGCGATGGCCGACCTCGACCACTTCAAGATCGTGAATGACACCTCGGGCCACGACGCCGGTGACCGCGCGCTCAACCAGTTCTCCGCGGTGATGAAAGCCGCGCTGCGCGCCGATGATCTCATCGCGCGCTGGGGAGGCGAGGAGTTCGTCGCGGTGTTCGTGGGCGCGACCCTCGACGAGGCAACCGACGTCCTGAACCGTGTGCGCAGCGATCTCGCCGCGCATCTCGACAAGGCGGAGACGCCGCGGTTCACGTCGAGCTTCGGTCTCGCACACTCGAGTGATCATCACGGCATCGACGAGCTCGTCCGCGCGGCGGACGTAGCGTTGTACCGCGCGAAGGAGAACGGTCGAGACCAGGTGATGGCGGACACGCCGATCCGTACGTCGCAGATGCCGGGGCGCCGTCTCTTCGAGGCGATCTCCACCGACTTCGTCGTCGTCGCCGGCGAGGCCGACTGAGTGCTTGCGTCAACGCCGATTGACCGAGCGCACCATCAGCACACCTAGATTGCGTCGCGGATGCGATCCGCCTCGACCGGCGATAGCGACGAGCATGGCTGGATGGAGCATGCGCTGCGGGAGGCGGCTCGGGCTCCCGAGCACGACGACGTGCCGGTCGGCGCGGTCGTCGTGCGCCTTTCGACCGGCGAGATCGTCGCCCGGGCCCACAACCGCCGCGAACGCGACCGCGATCCCACCGCGCACGCCGAGCTGCTCGCCTTGCAGGCCGCGGCGCGCGCCGCCGGGAGTTGGCGCC
The DNA here is from genome assembly GCA_030774075.1 of Actinomycetota bacterium. Classification (GTDB taxonomy): domain Bacteria; phylum Actinomycetota; class Acidimicrobiia; order IMCC26256; family PALSA-610; genus PALSA-610. The sequence continues at coordinate 8,974 of JALYLU010000096.1, forward strand.
TGACCGACCACGCCCTGGTCGTGACGCTCGAACCGTGCCCGATGTGCGCGGGGGCGGCGTGGTCGGCGCGCATCGCGCGTCTGGTGTTCGGCGCCGCCGATCCGAAGGCCGGAGCCGCCGGAAGTCTCTACAACTTCGCCGCCGATCCCCGACTCAATCACGAGATCGACGTCGTCGCCGGTGTGCGGGCCCAGGAGTGCGGCGACCTGCTCACCGCGTTCTTTCGATCGAGGCGCACATCCTGATCCCGTACTATCTCGCCCTGGAGGGATGCGAGAGCGGCCGAATCGGATGGTCTCGAAAACCATTGTGGCGCAAGTCACCGTGGGTTCAAATCCCACTCCCTCCGCAGCAAACGAGCAGGTCAGAGGCAGAATCTTGTTGATCCTGTCTCTGAACGCTCGTAGCCTCCCAGAGCCTTGGCATGGTATTTGGCATGGAACTGGGAGAAGAACGCTGTCGATCCGAGAACGGCGAGGCCCGAACGGCACGTCGTACCAACTCGTTGTGTACGCCGGCCGTGATGGCCGGGGACGCGACGAGTACGCGCGTCGAACCCTCACTGGTGTGTCGCGACGCGAGGCGACGAAGGCACACGCGCAGCTCCTGATCGACGTCGAGCATGGGCGGACCGGACCATCGCGGTCGCTCACGGTCACGCAACTCGCCCAGCAGTGGTGGCACGCGGCCGCGCGCGACCTGTCACCCTCGACACGTATCGGCTATCGACACTGGCTCGACGGCCGGGTGCTGCCCGAGTTCGGCAAGAAGCGCATCTCATCGGTAACGACTGTCGACGTCGAACGGTGGTTTGGGAAGCTGCGTGACGGCGACAATCCGCTCGGCGTGCGCTCGGTCCGCGGGTGTCGCACCGTGCTTTCCGCGATGTTCACCGCCGCAGTGCGCTGGGGTTATCTCCCGGTCTCACCGGTCGAACGCGCTCGACTGCCGAAGGGACCGAAGTGGAATCCTCGCTCACCGGAGCCGGAGCATGTCGCTTCGAGAATCGCCGCCGCGGAAGCGAAGGATCGCGATCTCGGTGTCTTCGCGCGGATGGCCGTCGCGATTGGTGCGCGCCGCGGCGAGCTCGCGGGGCTGCGGTGGAGTGCGATTGATTTCGAGCAGGGTTTCGTTCGGATCGATTCCGCAGTCGTGAGCACCGACGAGGACAACTCGGGCAAGCGGACGGGTGCGCGACTCGAGACGAAGGACACGAAGACCCACGCCGAGCGTTTCCTTGCTCTCGACGCCGGCACGGCGAAGGCGCTGCGGGAGATGCGGCGACGCCACGTCGAGGCGGCGCTCGCGTGCGGAGTGCCCTATCCAGCAGACGCGTACGTGTGGCGCGAGAACGTCGATGGAACACGCCCGGTGCCGCCTGATCGCTTCAGCTACGCCTGGCGCCAGATCGACAAGGCCGTCGACGACGGTGCGCACGTTCGCCTGCATGACCTGCGTCACTTCCACGGCACGATGCTCGTCGGTGCCGGCGTCCCGTTGCCGTCGGTGCGCGATCGCCTCGGCCACTCGAGCTTGACCGTTACCAACATCTACGTCGACGGTCGACCCGAGTGGGACCGAAAGTCCGCCGACATCATGGGTGACGTTCTCGACGGCCCGTCGTAGCGGTTGCTGTTTGACGCTGCCTGCCGGAAGCGCGTCTGAGGCCCACTGCGGGTATCGTCCGCAAGCGCGTCCACACACTCGGCAAGGAGCTGCGACGTGCTCTTGTACGGGGCGCGATCGCGTAAGCGTCCCGTGCACGGGAACGAAAGTTCTGTGGGCGGCGGCCGCCGTCGACTTAGAAGGCACCCGTACCGGGGTCTTCAGTTCGCGTTACGGGGCGCCCAATTCGCTCGGGTCTACGTCTCAGCGGTGCGCGAGATCGCCGGTCCAGGCGACGGGCCGAAGTCTGGACCGGATCGCTTCGCTGAGCGAAGGACTGGGAACCGTGCCGACCAAGAGGGGACTCTCGCTCAGGGAAAGAGCCCCCGCTCAGGCCGGTCTCGCTTAGTACTTAGTAGCTGACCTGTCCTACCGCAGTGCCGGTAGCGGTCGACGTAGCGATCGACCCGACGATCGAGACGAGTACGCCCACGACCGTGACCGTAAACGTCCCGCGAGCTTCGGCGAAGCGACCAGTGCCGCCGGTGATCGTATCGATGTTCGTGGCCTCGACTCCGGTGGACGTAATCCTCCCCGTCCCCGCGATGGTCGTGAAC
>JALYLU010000097.1 GCA_030774075.1 Actinomycetota bacterium
CGCAGATACTCCCCGACCCGGCGGACCGCGGCGCGCATGGTCACGACGTGGTCCGCGGGCGGGTCGAAGTATGTGGCACAACCGCAATACCGCAAGCGCGGCGGCGACGGCGCTCGCAACGTCACGAGCTCGACCGGACGGAACGCGGCGACACCTGCGTCGACCACGAACCCGTGGATGCTGCACGGCACGCCGTCGACGAACGACGCAACCCGCACGCGGTCACAGCACGGGAGAAGGACGTCGAGCGCTTCACGACGATCGGCTTCGTCACGTACCCACCGAACGTAGGCGCCGGCGCCATTGAACCCCTCGCGCGCGTCGCCCGACCATACGGTTCCTCCGCCCCGATCGAGAGCGGCCGCGGCGCGCGAGATCGACGACGGGTCGGCGGGCACGACGGCCGACGGCGGACGCGGCACATCGGTCGCGTCGAACAGCTCGTCGGCGAGCGTCTTGTCCTCGATCGCGACCCACTCCGATCGACGCGCGCCGAACACGCGGCGGTTTCCGAGCTTGCGCACGTCGAGGAACGGAGGCACGAGCACGATCGCGTCTCCGAGATCGTCGAAGCGCCGCAGCGCGTCGAGAACGTCGTCGGAAGGTCGCGCGATCTCGCGCTCGTCCTCGCGAAAGCTCGCGATGAGGTCGGCGGCGGGACCCCCACGCTCCAACGTGAGCAACTCGACGTCCGGGCCGTCGGGCCCACGGCCGGTCCCGGTGCCGGAAGACACGACGAGGAATCGCTCGGCGCCCAACCCGCGCAATTGATCCACCGGTTGAACGGCAGACGCCGCCACCCCACCGGCGAGGATCACCGACCGGCCCGCGAACACTGCCCGCAGCTGAGAACGCACGTGGTCGAGCAGCGCCTCCATCACGCGATGGTACGAAGCGCAGTGTCACGCACCTCGTGGGTTTCCGCTCGCGTGCGTTGTCGGCGCCGAGCGCCGGGTACCGCCAACCGTGGTGACCGTCGCGCAGACCGCGAGACCACAGCGAAATCACAACACACGCAACACGAGAGGGTCGGGAACGCCGCCAAGGCACCGGACCGGCTCATCACGGCTCGGTGCACCATAATGATCGTCAGTGGCGGACAGCGGCGAGACCCGAATCGCGCCCGGACGCGAAGACAACCGACGCGAAGACAACCGGTGGCCGCAAGGCACCACCGTCGCGCTCGGCACGATCGGCGCGATCGGAATGGTGCTCATCACCGTGTCGGGCGTCGCGGTCGGCCCGACCGGTCCCACCAATTCGTCCGTCGAACGCGGCATCCTCACGATCATTCCGAAGGGCACCGCGGCAACGGTGCTCGGCATCGTGACCCTCACCGCCGGACTGGTGCTCGTCCTCGGTGCGTGGCTCGTCCTCGGCTTGCTGTTACGGCGCGGCGCGACGCTCCGACCGCTCAACCGCATCGCGTGCGTGTGGGCCGCGCCTCTCCTGCTCGGTCCACCGATCTTCAGCCGCGATCTCTACAGCTACGCGGCGGACGGCTTGATGGTGCACCGCCACATCAGTCCGTATGAGTACGGACCGGCCGCGCTCGGCGCGTCGAGGTTCCTCGCGCCCGTGAGTCACGCGTGGCTGACCACGCCATCGCCGTACGGACCGCTTTTCCTGAGGCTCGCGCACGCGGCCGTCCGGCTCTCGGGCGGAAGTGTCGTCAGCGCGATCATGATCCTGCGCCTGTTCGAGATCGCGGGCGTCGTGCTGATCGCGATCTCGCTACCAACGTTGGCGAAGGCGGTGGGCAAGGACCCGGCGCGAGCCGTGTGGCTCGGCGTCTGCAATCCGCTGGTGCTCTTCCATTTCATCGGGGGTGGCCACAACGACGCGCTGATGATCGGCTTGATCGTCGCGGGTCTCGCGGTCGGCACCGCCGGCGGCCGTCCGATGCTTGGTGTGCTCCTGTGCATGCTGGCGGCGACGATCAAGGTGCCCGCCGTCCTTCCCGCGGCATTCATCATCGTCGAGGCGGTGCGGCGCGAGCCGGCCGAACGGCGCCTGCCGGTGTTCGCCCGGCTCGCCGGATTCGGGGCTCTCGCGTTCGGTCTCGTGGCGTGGGCCTGCAACTTGGGTTGGGGCTGGGTCGGCGCGCTGGGCGTCCCCGGGACGAATCGCACCCTGCTCACGCCTACGACGTTCGTCGCGCAGAGCATCGCCGCAGTCGTCGGTCACGACACCCAGGTGCTCAACCTCGTCCGCACGGCCGCCGCAGTGACCACTGTCGTCGGTGTCGTGTACCTGCTGTGGCGCGCGCCGAAGATCGGCACCGTGCGCGCGTGTGGTTTCGCGCTCGCGCTCGTCGTCGCGCTCGGGCCGATCGTCCTGCCGTGGTACGCGTTGTGGGGTCTCATCGTGCTCGCGGCCGTCGGTCGCCGTATCGAGCGGGGTTTCGCGATCTTTGCCTCCCTGGTGCTCTCGATCGTCGTGCAACCGTCCGGCTCCTCGATGCCCGACGTGGTGCTGATGGCCGCAGTCGTCGCGCTCACGGTCGTCGCGATCGCGATCGCGTGGAAACCCGTGCGCGCGTGGATCCGCAGGGATCTCACGGTGGCGATCGAGGAATATCGCCGCCGCGGCCGGATCGCGCAGAGCGCCGACGTCCTACGCCTTGCGCTGCCGTACGCTTCGTCGTCGCCGGCTCGCATGAATCGAGAGTCGCAGCCTCCGGCCGCCTGAGCGGCGCGTTCTCGTCGTTCAAAGCCCGGGGTAGGTTCGACGGATGGCCGTCACGACCGCAGTGCGTCGGATCGGCGCCGGTGTCGTTGCCGTCACGCTGGTCGCGGCCGCCCTGATCATCACCTTGTCGCTCCGGCATCGGAACCCTCCGTCGCCTTCGTGTCATGTCAACACGGGCACCGAGACGTACACGCTCGACATCGACCAGGCCGCCAACTCGACGACCATCGCGGCAGTCGGCAAACGCCTCGGCCTCCCCAACCACGCGGTCACCGTCGCGCTCGCGGCCGCGTTGCAGGAATCACGGCTGCGCAACCTGCCGTACGGCGATCGCGATTCACTCGGCCTGTTCCAGCAGCGCCCCTCGCAAGGCTGGGGCACCTCCGCCGAGATCCTGACACCGAGCTACGCGGCGGCGGCGTTCTTTCGCGAGCTCACCCGGGTCGCCGGGTGGGCGACGCTGCCGATCACCGTCGCCGCCCAGGAGGTACAGCGCAGTGGCGCGCCCACGGCCTACGCGCAATGGGAGCCTCAGGCCCGCGCGCTCGCGATGGCGTTGACCGGTGAGACCGAAGCCGGACTCAGCTGCCGCTTCTCGCTCGCGCGTTCGCACGATCCCGCGCCCGCATTCGTCTCCAGCATGGGCAACGAGCTCGGCGTCACCTCTCTCGACACCTCGTTCGCATCGCCACGCGGGTGGACGATCGCGACCTGGCTGGTCGGTCACGCGGAGCAGTTCCGCGTCACGACTGTTTCGTTTCACGGTCGCGAATGGCGCGCCTCGACCGGCCGCTGGCGCTCTACGACCCCGACCGACGACCGGGTTCACTTCCTCCAGCAGGCGGCAGTGTCGTAGCTCCCACCGCTCGTGAGACCGGCGTCTCAGCGCGGGATGGTCATGCGGGCCCATGAACTCGGCCTGACCCACCGGCGGATGATCCTCGTGCAGCCACCGCGTCGATGCGCTGTACGCGCGATCGATGAGCTCTGCCGAATGCGAGAAGTCCACCGGAGACACCGTCAGCGGGCACAGCGGCGGAAGGACACGGAGCTCGATGCGCGGCTCGTAACGCTCGACGTCGACCACGAGTTGCCCGTGCAACAGCAGGCTGAGCGCATGCAGAGCCATTGCCAGCGCGTTCGTCGGAGGCTCGGTGAGCGCGCAGGCGTGACCGGCGCTCAACACCCACACCAGGTCGACGTCCAGCGCGACCGCATGCGAGATCGGCGTGTTGTTCCCCACCCGCCGTCCATGTACGGCACGCCGCTGATCTCGACCGGATCGAAGACGGCAGGTAGCGCCGTCCCGCGAACGCGAGCAGACCACGCCACGGGTCGGTCGGGAACACGTCCGAACGATGGAGGCTCGTCCAGACCTCGGCGAGGTCGTCGATCGGAGCATCGGGATGCCCGGCGAGCCACGCGCCGTTGAGCGCGCCGACCGACGTGCCGATGATCAAATCCGGGCGGATGCCACGCTCGCGCAGGGCCGCGAGCATTCCCACCTCGACCGCGCCCAGGCTCGCGCCCCCCGAGAGAACGAATGCAACCGCCACCGGCGAAACGGTAGCGGCGGAACCCCTGGTATCACCCGTTCAACCACCGCGGAGCACAGCAGCACGCTCGGAGTACCGCTCGCCTCTTCGGCTGCTCTTGGCAACACCGCTGCGGCGCGGCAACGATGTGCGGCATGTGCGCAAACCAGCCCAGTGGTTCGGTGTCGTGAGTGATTCACTCGGCACGCCGGGCTCACCGAAGAGCTTGCCCTTGATCCTCGCGCGCGAGCTCGCGTCGAACCTGGCGACGCCGATGTTCTTGCTGGATCCCGGGGGGATGCTGGTCTTCTACAACGACGCGGCGGCGATGCTGCTGGGAAAATCGTTCGCGGAGCTGGGGGAGATCCCCTCCGGCGAATTCGGAGCCGCACTACAGCTCGCCACACCCGACGGCGAACCGGTTCTCCGGCGTGCGTCACCGGCCGGGATCGCGTTCTTCGAGCAGCGGCCCGCGCACAAGACCCTCATGGCGACGGCGTACAACGGCGTGCGACGCGAGTATGAAGTGACTGCGTATCCGCTGTTGGGGGCGGCCCGCGAGATGCACGGTGTCGTCTCGGTGTTCTGGGAGGTCGCTTCCGGGAAACGGGCCAGCTGATGCGAGCCCGGATCTGGGGATGTCGCGGGTCCGTTGCGGTGCCGGGAACCGACACCGTCAAGTACGGCGGGAACACGTCGTGTGTCGAGGTTCGCTTGTCGAGCGGACACGCGCTCGTCCTCGATGCCGGTACGGGCCTGCGGCCGCTGGGCGTGTCGATGCAAGGCGATCCGCCCGTCGAGATCCACATCCTGCTCACGCACCTTCATCTCGACCATCTGCAGGGCCTCGGGTTCTTCCGTCCGTTGTTCTCACCCGGGCTCGACATCCACATCTGGGGCCCGTCGTCGCCCGTGCAGAACTTGGCCGAACGCATCGCCATGTACCTCTCGCCCCCGTTGTTTCCCGTCCGCCTCGAAGACGTCCCGTCACACCTCACCTTCCACGACGCACCCGAAGAGCCCGTGACGATCGGCTCGGCAACGATCCGAGCGGCGAAGGTCACCCACCAGGGCCCGACCGTCGGCTACCGCGTCGAAGAGCAGGGACGCACCCTCGTCTACCTCCCCGATCACGAACCATCGCTCGGCAATGACCTCCTCACCGTGCCGGCCGCGTGGATGAGCGGTCATGACATCGCCCGGGACGCCGACGTGTTGTTGCACGACGCGCAGTACCGCGATCACGAGTACGACGCCCATGTCGGGTGGGGACATTCGAGCATCGCCGCCGCGATGGAGTTCGCGCACAAGGCGAACGTCGACAAACTCGTCCTGTTCCATCACGATCCGTACCACACCGACGGCGAGCTCGAAGACCTTCTCGCGGAGGCCCAGGAGAAATGGCCCGGGATGGAGAGCCGCGTCTGCCTCGCCTACGAGGGCATGACGATCACGCTCGACGGCGAAGGCGCGCTCGACAACGAAAGCGCGACCGGCGCCGACCGCATCCGCTGAAGCGTCCCCATCGGCTCGATGTTCACGCGGGGTGCACCTCAACCTCGGTGGCCTTGACCGCCGCCCACACCCCTGACCCTTCGATCAATCCGAGCGCCGCTATGGCGGCGGCTGTGAACGGCATCGACACGAACGTCTCGGCCACGACCGCGCCCGCGACGTGGAAGGGCAGGTGCACGCCGACGCGGTCCAGGTACTGGCCGACCAGCCCGTTGCTGCCCAGCGCGAGCAGCAGCGCGACGCCCCCGACGACGGGTGGCAGCACCATCGGCAGGAGCGTGACAGCACGCACGATGTTGCGTCCGGGATACGAGACGCGTGCTTGCACCCAGGCCAACGGCACGCCGAGCACGACCGCGATCGCGGTCGCCGCGACGGATGTCTCCAGTGAGAGTCGAAACGCGGCGCGCGCTTCGGCGCTCGACAGGACCCTCCACGTCGACGACCACGGCGCGCGCCACACGAGACCGGCCAGCGGCACGACGAAGAACAGCGCCGCGAGTGCGGCGCCTACGAGGACAAGGCCCGGTACGGACGATGCCGATCGGCGGGCGCGGACCTTTGCCGCGGGGCGGCTCACCGTCAGCTCGGCGCCAGGAAGCCCCTCGCCTGCAGGGCCTCCTGTCCGCGTCCGGTCACGATCTCATCGACGAACGCCTCCGCGGCCGTCAGGTTCTTCGACGCCTTGATCGCGTCGATCGGGTAGGTCGCGATCACGTTCTGGCTGTCGGGATTCTCGACGCTCTGAACCTTGCTGCCTGCCGACTTCACGTCGGTGACGTACACGACGACCGCGTCCGCGTCGCCCGAAGTGAGTTTCGCGAGCGTCGACTTGACGTCGAGCTCGTTGGACGCCGGCTCGGGTGCCGGGAGTCCAGCCTTGGTGAACGCCTGCCGGGCGTAGTTGCCGGCCGGCACCGACGCATCCTCCAGAACCAACGTCACACCCGACTTTTCGAGATCGGCGAGCCCGGTGATGTGCTTGGGGTTTACCGGGCGCGACCGCGATCTCCAGCGTGTTGCGCGCGAACGGCTTCGGTGTCTCGACCAACTCGGCGTCGACCAGCTTCTGCATGTTCTTCTGATCTGCCGACGCGAACACGTCAGCGGGCGCGCCACTTTTGATCTGCGTCACCAGCGCCTGTGAACCGGCGAAGTTGTATGTCAACGACAATCCCGGGTCACTCGACCCCAAGACGGTCTTCTCGTCGTTGAACGCCTCGGTCAACGACGCGGCGGCAAAGACGTTGAGCGGTCCACTGAGCTTTGACGCCGCGGTCGAAGGCGTCGCGCCCGACGACTTGCTGCTGCTCTCGCACGCGGCGACAACGAGCGCGAAGCAGACCAAGACCGACGCGGCATGACGCGGCGACACGCGATTCATCGAGACCCCCGAAACGCGAACACATGGACCTAGTCGAATTGAGACTATCGGGAAGTCGCACTGCGATGTCGAACGTCGGAAGCCGATCGTGTGGCGGCGAGCGAGCGCAAGAACCGCTCGACCGCGAGCGCCTGCTCCCGACGCCACCGAGCGAGCACGAGATCGAAGCCGGCACCCGACGGCCGCTCGGTGACGGATCTCAGAAGCGGCGCCAGCTGTTCGACCTGCCGTTCGACGAGATCCTGCGGCGAGCGGCCGGCGCGAGCCAGCACCGCGAGCTTCAACAAGAACTCAGTGCGGACCTCGCGTACATGTTCGACTGGTGTCGCCAGCCAGCGTCGCAACGCCGCATGTCCGGACCGCGTCGCGCCCACGATCGTCCGCTGGGGACCCCGCGCGCCGGGAACATCGCCGCGCTCCTCGATGAGGCCCAGGCCGACCAGCGTCGACAGCGATCGGTAGACGATCGGGCGGCCGACGGTCCAGACCTTACCGAGCCCCCCGTCCCCTCGCAGCTCGAGCACCACCGGCCAACCGTGCGTTTGGCCTTCGGCGACGACCGCGAGCACGGCCCAATCTGACAGCGACAGCTCCGGAAGCGGCTTTGCCACTCCAGCAACGTACCGGGCCGCGGCGTCAGGACCGGCTCACGGTTCGAAGAGCCCGTCGAACTCGAGCGCGCCGTCCCGCACGCGGCCGTAGAGCAACCAGTCGCCGCGGAACATGCCGTGCTCGTACGGCGAGCACGCGATGTGCGTGCGCGCGCCGCCGGTAGTGCTCGTCATGAAGCGAATCGTCTCGAGCCCCGCCTTCAGTCCGGGGCCCGACAGGATCGGCGCGCGGAAGAGGCCTTCGACCAGCACCCGCGCGGTGTCGTAGGCGAGCACGGGAATCGCGTTCGGCCAGAGCGGCGGCTCCTGTCCGTACCGCGAGACGAAGCGTTCGTGGAAGCCCTCGACGAGCGGGTTGCTCGGATCGAACTGATCGATGCCGACCCAGCCTTCGAATTTGTCGAAGCCCATGAGATAAAACATGAACGCGGTGCCCATGATGCGCGGCGGGTCCCAGCCGAGCTTGTCGAGGGCTTCGCGCAACAAACCCTTCGCGGCGAGCATCCCGTAGCCCATGTAGACGAGCGCGTCGGGCTCGACGCGGCGCAGGTTGTCGAGGTTGGTGGCGAGATTCTCCGGGCTCTGGCTGACCGTCTCGACTGCGGCGATGCTCACACCGTGGCGCCGGCACTCTTGGCGGAAGAACCGGAAGTACTCCTCGCCGTTGGGTGAAATCTCGCTCAATACCGCGACGCGGGCGTGGCCGTGCCGTTTGAGCCAGGAGACGACGAGCGCCGCGTCGCCGCCACAGTCGCCGTTGCCGAGCCGGAAGCAATAGTCGCCCTGAAGTCGCTCGGTTCCGCACCAGCTGAGGAGCGGAACGCGGAGCTCGTTGGCGAGCGGGCCGACGGTGATCGCGTTGTCGGAGCTGTACGCGCCGGCGACCCCGATGCACCCCTCATCGACCAGGTACTTGAATCCGTCGGTGGCGTTCTTCGCCGAGCCGTGCGGCAGACCGTTCTCGGCGTGCAGCACGAACTCGACCGGACGATCGAGCAGTCCTTCTGCCGCCGCTTCGTCGAACGCCAGGCGGTGGATCTTGTCGTAGCCGCCGTCGGGTCCGTCGAGCGCGGAGCCCAACCATCCGATCTTGATCGGTTCCACCATGCCGATTCCCCTCGATCGTTCGCGGGACCAACCGCGGCATGCAGGCATACTGCCTACGCGTCACTCGGGGATGCAAAGATGGCCGTGCTCGACGGGCGCGTTTCGTACGCGATCACACGCGCCGCGGCGGCCCGATTGCCGCCTGCATGACGGCCTACGACGTCACTCAGCCAACAGACGCGTAGCGCCGTATCGCGAGATTGCAGCGGCCGCAATCAAGCGACCCGAAACCCGCCTAACCGAGCTGGCCGCGTACCTCACCGGCCGGGAACATCGTCGTGTGCACGTTCACGTAGTAGTCGGCGGGATCCTGGCGGATCGCCTTGATCAACGCGGCGTCGGCGTGCACGCATCCATTGAGACCGTTCACGGGCTCCATGAAATCGACAACGACCGGACCGCTGGTGCCGGCCGCGCCCTGGTGGATGTGCGCCAGAATGATCGGCGTCGTCAGGTCGCTGACGCTGATGTCCCAGCAGACCTCGCTCCGACCCTGGTTCAAGGTCACGAGCGCCGTTCCAGAGCCGTTCGATGCGGTCGGCGGCACCTGATTTTCGGGCAACAGCGTCGCGTCCAGCGGTCGCCCGCCCTGCGACGCCTCGCTCGCAAGCGACGCGCCCGCCGCGCCGGTCACACCCAACAAACCAACGGCGACGAGCGCCAATATCACGAACAGTCGAGATCGCATGCCCACGTCCTCCCATCATCGCGCCTCGAGACGGTTCTACGTACCCTGTCACGGATCGGTTCAATCGGCCAACGACAGTCATCCGATTCGCGACGTTTGGCACCGAGTCGGTGTTTTGTTTTGGACCTCTCGTCTTCGCAGCATCGTGGCGTCGAACGACGGCTCGGGCGATGGAACTCAGTGCGGGTTCGTGTCGGATGACGTCGATCGGACGTCTCGCTGTTCCTCCTCGACGTCGCGCATGACCTTGCCCGGCGCCTCCTCGAGCATCATGAGCGACTCGTCCGCGCCGGTGGCCTGAATCAACTCGTCGAGCTTGCGTTGGATCGCCACCTGCTCTCGGCCCTGCGTGTGCTGGATCGCGAAGACCACCACGAGCGTCACGCTGGAGACGGATACTTGGAACGCGGTCATCCAGGCATTCGGGAAACCGAGCGCGGCACCTGCGGCGACGAGGCAGATCATGGCCGCAATGGCGGTCAGCGCTACCCGAGGTAGGGAGCTGTAGTGCTCGATCCGGTATAGAACCCGGCTCGTCGCGGGAGTTGCGCCGTCCTATGGATGATCCGACGCTGCTGCAGACCCGACCTGTCTCCTAAGACGTATCGCTTCACTCTCGAAGATTACCGTCCGCGCGAATACGGATCTGGGGCCGCCGCGCGTCACGCAATACTCGAGCGAATGCGAAGACACCGCGCAGAACTACGCGCGCGAACGCCAAGAACATTCCGTACCGCGCGCCCCCGCCACGGAAAACGTGCAGCGCGAATTCAAGACTGCGTTCGGTTCGTGGCGCTGCGGACGATCTGCGCGTCCGCGCGATGACGTTCAACCCGTGCGCCTGCCGGCATGGCCTCGCCAACGGACGCGTTCTCCATAGGCCTGATTCGGACGGGTCGCTTGTGTGCGCGCAGACACGCTTCGGACGCGGCCTTGAGCACAGACGCCGGAGCGTCGTTGCCGGACGATGAGCGCAGTCCGGTCGCAGGGGCCGGGTGACTACGGGAGACACCCATGTTCATGCACGGCTTCAACGGCCAACTGACCGCGGACCGGATACACGGGTTCGAGACCCAAGCCGCGCAGCACCGGTTGGGCAAGCAGGGCCGGGCAACAAAGCCGGTGAATCACATGCGCAAGCAACTTCTGCACAGTCTGCTCGCGGCTGGTACCGCCGCCGGAGCCGTGGTGTTCCTCATCACGCAAACCGCGCCGCGCATCAGTTATTGACTAATCCGCAACACCTCGATGCTCACCTGAAGGAGTTGATTCACATGCGCAAGCAACTACTGCACAGCCTGATCGCGGCTGGCACCGTGGTGTTCCTCATCGCGCAGACCGCTCCGAGAATGTACTTCTGATCGGCTGAGTTACTGACAGGCACTGACACGTACCGGAAGGAGGTGATTCCCATGCGCACGCAGCTACTCCGCACGCTGCTCGTCGCCGGCTCGGCGTTGTTCGTCATCGCCACAGACCGCCGGGTGGCGCTACCCGTAAACCGACTCGAGCGCGAGGGGCCGTTGGAGCCCGCTCCACCTCCCCTCGCCGCTCGAAATACCCAAGGAGCC
>JALYLU010000098.1 GCA_030774075.1 Actinomycetota bacterium
GCGAGCTGGTCCTTGGCCTCGAGCCCGATGATCGTCTGGTGCAGGAGCACGTGGTTGAGCACCGACCCGAGCGAGTAGTGAGAATCGTCCCGTGTGGCCGCGTCGCGCACCGCGTCGCTGATCGCGAGCCCGAGCGAGCCGGGATGATCCGGGAGGTCGACGGGGGAAGCGACGACCTCGCTCCCCCAGGTCTCCATGAGGATCTTGCGGTACGGCTTCTGCTCGTACGACGCCCGCACCATGTAGACCTTGCACTCGATGCCGAACTGCGCGCACGCGAACGCGAGGGCGCTTCCCCACTGACCCGCGCCGGTCTCGGTCGCGATGCGCTTCGTACCGTCGGCGCGGTTGTAGAACGCCTGCGCGACCGCGGTGTTCGTCTTGTGGGAACCCGACGGCGAGCCCGACTCGTCCTTGTAGTAGATACGCGCCGGCGTGCCGAGGGCCTCCTCCAATCGCCGGGCGCGCACGAGCGGCGTCGGGCGCCACAGCCGCAGGATGTCGATGACTGGGCCCGGAATCTCGACGGTCGGCGCCTGCGTCATCTCCTGCTCGATCAGTGCCATCGGGAACAGCGGAGCGAGATCGGCCGGACCCACCGGTTCCTTCGTTCCGGGATGCAACGGCGGCTGCAAAGGCGCCGGGAGATCCGGCAACGCGTTGTACCACGCCGTCGGAATGCGTTCCTGCGGGAGCACGAAGCGGGTCGGAGCATTCGAGGTCATGCGGGGCTCCTTCGAGTGACGGGCGCGGCCGCGAGCTCGCGCACGAGCGCAGAGGGGTCGTCGGCGCGCACGAGCGCCTCGCCGACGAGAATCGCGTCGAAGCCGGCAGCAGCCACTCGCCGGGAGTCGTCCGCCGAGTGGATAGCCGACTCGGCGACCGCGATCACATCGGGCGGGATCGTGTTCGACAGCCCCGCGGCCAGACCGAGATCCTCGGCGAAGGTGGAGAGATCACGGCTGTTGACGCCGACGACGCGCGCGCCCGCGCGCAGCGCGCGCTCGACCTCGCCGGCGTCGTGCGCCTCGACGAGCACTCCGAGACCGAGGGCGATCGCGAGCGCGTGCAGATCGGCGAGCAGGGCGTCGTCGGGGATCGCGGCGACGATCAGCAGGATCGCATCGGCGCCGATGGCTCGCGCCTCGTAGACCTGGACCTCGTCGACGGTGAAGTCCTTGCGCAGACACGGCAGGCTCGTGGCATCGCGTGCGGCTTGGAGATCGGCGACCGTACCGCCGAAGTAGAGCCCATCGGTCAGCACCGAGAGTGCGACCGCGCCACCGGCCTCATAGGCCTTCGCGGTCGGACCGGGATCGAGGTCGGGCGCGAGGTCACCCTTCGACGGCGACCGGCGCTTCAGCTCGCCGATGACCGCGACTCGTCCGTCGGGCTGCCGGAGCGGCGCGGTGAAATCGCGGGTCGGCGGGGCGTCGAGCGCGGTCTTCCGGAGCAGGTCCCGCGTTTGCGGGTAACGCAACACCGTGACCTCGTCGCGCTTGGTCGCGAGGATGTCATCGAGGATGGTCAAGCGGCCCGCAGTCTACGCTCCGGCCCCATGAGCGTGACCTTCCCCGATGGGTTCGTGTGGGGCGTTGCCGCCGCCGCGCATCAGATCGAAGGCGGCAACTGGAACAACGACTGGTGGATGTTCGAGCACGCGCCCGACACCCCGTGTGTGGAGCCGTCGGGTGATTGCACGGACAGCTATCACCGATACCCCGACGATGTCGCGCTCGTGCGCGACCATGGCTTCGGCTCCTACCGGTTCTCGGTCGAGTGGTCGCGAATCGAGCCCGAGGACGGCGAGTTCTCGACCGCCGCCCTCGACTATTACCGGCGCGTCCTCGCGGCATGTCACGAACGCGGCGTGCAGCCGGCGGTGACGTTCCATCACTTCTCGAACCCGCGGTGGGTCGCGGCGCTGGGCGGTTGGGAATCGCCCGAGGTCGTCGATCGCTTCACCCGATTCTGTGGGCGCACCGTCGCGCACATCGGCGATCTCATCTCGATCGGCTGCACCATCAACGAGCCGAACATCGTTGCCCAGATGGGCTACATGGGCGGCGCCTTCCCGCCCGGGAAGCGACGCGACCTCGACGCCTACAAGGCGGTCAACGACAATTTCGTGCGCGCCCATCGTCGGGCGTACGACGAGCTGAAGGGGGGCCGCGGGGAGTTCCCGGTCGGCATCTGCGTCGCGATGGGCGATTGGTGGGCTCCCGACGGAGCCGACGACATGCTCGCGCGCGCCCGTCATGCCCACGAGGGGCAGTTCCTCGAGGCCGCCCGCGGCGACGATTTCGTGGGGGTCCAGGCGTACTCGCGCACACGACTCGACGAGCGCGGCCGGCAGCTCGCACCGGAGGCGGGCGTCGAGGTCGTGCCGTCGATGGGTTACGAGTTTTGGCCGCAATCCCTCGAGGTCGCGTTGCGGTTCGCGGCCGAGGCCGCGCAGACGCCGCTTTACGTCACGGAGAACGGACTCGGTCACGACGACGACGCCCGCCGGATCGCATATGTGCGCGACGCGCTCGAGGGTGTCGGCCGGTGCCTGGCCGACGGGCTCGACGTGCGCGGCTATTTCTACTGGTCGCTGCTCGACAACTTCGAGTGGACGCTCGGCTACGGCCCCCGGTTCGGACTCGCTTCGGTGAGCCGCGACACGTTCGTCCGCACGCCCAAGCCGTCGGCCGCCTGGCTCGGCGCGATCGCCCGAGCCAATCGACTCGACTGATCCGTGTCGAGGATTCTTCGGAAGATTCTCCGGAACGGGTCGGTCGATTGAAGTCCTGACGGGGGGCTCACACGCCCCTCATACTTTTCGCCGATGCTGAATGGGACGATGGAGAACACATGGAGCGAGGCACGATCCTCGTCGTCGACGACGAACCGAACATTGCGGATCTGGTCGAGCTCTACCTTCGGCGCGACGGGTTCCGGGTGGTGAAGGCCTCGGCGGGCGAAGAGGTCGTGGCCGCGGTCGGCACGCACCGGCCCCGGCTCGTCGTGCTCGACGTCGGCCTTCCCGACATCGACGGCCTCGAGGTGTGCCGCCGGCTGCGCCAGACCTCCGCGATCCCCGTCATCTTCCTGACCGCGCGCGACACCGAGATCGACCGCGTGCTCGGCCTCGAGCTCGGCGCCGACGACTACGTCACGAAACCGTTTTCGCCGCCCGAGCTCGTCGCGCGTGTGAAGGCCGTGCTGCGGCGAGACGGTGCGATGACCACGGCCGAGCTCCTGCAGGTCGGTGCGGTCACGATCGACCTCGGGCGACGCGAGGTGCGCGTCGGCGAGTCGCCGGTCGCGTTCACGGGAAAGGAATTCGATCTCTTGAAGTTCCTCGCAGAGCGCCCCGGACTCGCGCTCTCGCGTCAGCAGATCCTCGACGGCGTATGGGGCCACGACTGGTTCGGCGACGCGAGGACCGTCGACGTCCACATCGCGCAAGTGCGCAAGAAGCTCGCCGCCGCGGTCCGCATCGATACGGTGCGCGGCGTCGGATACCGACTCGATTCGAAGTGATCAGCGGAAGTGATCGGATGAACCGGTGAGGCGCGCGCGCCTCTCACTCCGCACCCGCCTGGTCGCGGCGTTCACCGGGGTCGCGCTCGTGGTCCTGCTGCTCTCGGGGCTCGCGACGTACGAGCTCGTGCGCCGCTCGCTCCAACAACGCGCGCTCGCAGACATGCGCGCGCGATCCTCCGACCTCGCTGCGCTCGTCCGGTCGAACGACTTCACGGCTCGTCCCGCGCAGCGGTTCCGCATCGGCTTGCGCGCGGCCAACATGCAGGCCGTGCTCGTGACACCGTCCGGCACCGTGGCCGACCTGCCGAGCTACCAACTCCCGCCCTCGCTGAATGCCGCGGACATCGAACCGACGGCGTTGCTCGCCAACCAGGAGGTGAGCGGACGCCGGGGCGAGACGGTCTTCTTGGCGATCCCCACCGCGACGCGCGTCCGCCAGAGCAGGCTGGTCGTCGTGGCGACCGAACGGGTCGACCTGACGGTCCTCCACGACGCGCTCCCGCTGATGCTGCTGGCCGGCCTGACCGTCCTGGTCGGCGTCGGCCTGCTGTCGATCTGGCTCGCGAGACGCCTGACCCGTCCGATCCGAGCAATCGAGCGGACCGCGGCCCAACTCGCGACGGGCGATCTGTCCGCGCGCGCCGACGTGTCACCCGCCACCGACGACGAGCTCGCGGCTCTCGCCAACGCGCTCAACACCATGGCGTCGCAGCTCGAGCAGGCGCGCGGTACCGAGCATGCATTCCTGCTCTCCATCTCGCACGATCTGCGGACGCCGCTCACATCGATCCGCGGGTACGCGGAGGCACTCGCCGACGGCACGCTCGACGACGCCGACCCGGACGAAACCAAGCGCGCGGCAACGATCATCGGCGCCGAGGGCCGGCGACTCGAGCGGCTCGTCCGCGACCTGCTCGACCTTTCGCGGCTCGACAGCCGCCAATTCTCGTTGAAGCCGCGGCCTTGCGACGCGACCGAGATCACGCGCGACGCGGCCGAAGCCTTCGCGCCCCAGGCGCGCGAGCTCGGTATCGCTTTGAACATCGTGAGTGGCGCCGCGCTCGCGGTAGACCTCGACCCCGAGCGCCTTGGCCAGATCGTGGCGAACCTCATCGAGAATGCGCTGAAGTACGCGACCTCGCAGGTGGAGGTGTATGCCGCGCCGCAAACCGACGGCGGGCAAAGCGACGGCCAGGTCGCGATCGTCGTCGTCGACGACGGTCCCGGCATCCCCGGTGATGAGGTGGCGCGGGTGTTCGAGCGTCTCTACACGGTGAGAGACACCCCCGGGCGAGCCGTCGGAACCGGGCTCGGACTCGCAATCGTCCGGGAGCTCGCGGCCGCGATGGGTGGGAGCGCACGGGCCGAGGCCGCGCCCGGCCGGGGGACCCGCTTCGTCGTCTCGCTGCCGGCGCATACACCCGCCGCTCTCGCGTGAACCGAGAATCAGAGGATGATGAAGACCCCGAGCCGAATGCTCGCCCCCACCGTGGCGCTCATCTCGATCGTCGCTTTCGTCTCGACCGGCTGCAGCAGCTCGTCGTCACACACGAGCATTCCCGCCACAACCGTCGTGACGACGTCGCCTCCCAGCTCGGCGCCCGCCACCTCGGCACCCGCCCCTTCGACAACGGCACCTGCGGTCGCGTGCACGCGGCCCCATACCTCCGGCCAGTCCTCGGAGTCGTTCACGTTCGAGGGGATTTCGCGGACGTTCCAGCTCTACGTACCGCCGACCTACACCGGTACCAAGGAGGTGCCGGTGGTCTTCGACTTCCACGGCTTCGGCTCCAACGCCACACAGCAGATGGTGTACGGCAACTTCAAGCCCGAGGCCGACGACAACGGGTTCCTGATCGTCGCGCCCGACGGTCAGGTACCCGCGAACCGACACTTCAATCTCAGCGGCGAGCGCGGCCTCCAGAACGATGTGCAGATGGTCGGCGCCCTCCTCGATCACGTCGAGGGCCTCCTCTGCATCGACGCGAGGCGGGTGTACGCCACCGGCATGTCCGACGGTGGCGCGATGACCTCCTTCCTGGCGTGCAAGATGAGCGACCGCTTCGCGGCGTTCGGCGCAGTCGCCGTGATCATCTCTTGCGGTGGTTCCCGACCGGTCTCGATCGTGACGTTCTCGGGAACGGCCGACCCGATCGTGCCCTTCAACGGCGGACGCGTGAGCTGCTGCGGCGGCGCGCACCTCAATGCCGCGCCCGACGAGATGGCTCGCTGGGCCGCGCACGACCACTGCGACACCACCTTCCACGACGTTCGCGTCTCGAGCGAGGTCCGCCGCCGAACCTGGTCGGGCTGCGACCGCGGCAGCGCGGTGGTCTTCTACATGATCGACGGCGGCGGTCACACGTGGCCGGGATCGATCCCGATCGCACGGCTCGGCAAGACGACCGACCAGATCGACGCGAGCGCAACGATCTGGCGGTTCTTCCAGTCCCACCCGTTGGCATAGCCAGGATGTGGCTCAGAGCGCTTCGACGACCGCCTCGACCGCGCCGGCCGTGACCTGCACGCCCGGTTCGACCTCGCGTCGGAGCATGGCCAACGCCACCGGGCCGGCGGCGCTCGTCACTTCCCCGACCTCGCGGCCTTCGAACGCGACCGTCACTCCGCGCGCCATGATGCCGGCAGCGCCTTCGGCAGGGCTTCCGGCGGGCGCGCGCAACCGACGCAGGTGGCGGTTGACTCGACCTCGGGTGTCGATGCGGCACACGAGCTCCTGGCCGACGAAGCAGCCCTTCGTGAACGACACCGCGACCAGTTCGAGGCCCGCCTCCTGCGGGATGGTGCGCTCGTCGGTATCGAACCCCTGCCGGGGCACACCCGCTTCGATGCGTGCCCGCTCGTACGCGTCAGCGTCGAGCAGCGGCACGTCGACACGGTCGCTCAGGGCCGCGATCGCGGCCTCGGAGCCGATGGCGTCGAATGCAAGCCCTCCGGCCCAGTCGACCGCGACGAGCTGCACATCGGGCGCGGCCTCCGGTTGCACGCCACGGATCGCGAGCGCGGCGACGGAGACCTGTCGCACATCCACCTTCACCCGGATCTTGAATCGGCTCACTCCGCTCGCGAGGGCCTCGCCGAACCCGCCCTCGCACACGCACCACCACGCGTCAGGCTCGACGTGCACCGCGTAGAAGTCGACGAGCAGCTTGCCTTGAGGCTGGAGGAGCAGCGCATGCCCGCCGGCTCCGACGGCGACCGTATCCAGGTCCTGCGAGACGAGGCTCTGCAGGAACGAAGTCGCGTCGGGGCCCTCTACGACGACGAGATCTCGTGTGATACGAGCTTGGAACGGATCGGTCATGTCCCTCCGAGGAGCCGTTGGGCGGCTGCTGCCGCGGTGAGCAACGCCCTTGCCTTGTTCCGGCATTCCAGATCTTCGTCTTCCGGCGCCGAATCGGCCACGATCCCGGCTCCGGCCTGCAACGTGGCCCGGCCGTCCCGCCAGAACATCGTGCGGATCGCGATCGCGGTGTCGAGATTGCCCGAGAAGTCGACGTAGCCGACGATCCCCGCGTACGGGCCGCGCTTCGTAGGTTCGAGCTCGTCGATGATCTCCATCGCCCGCACCTTGGGCGCACCGCTCACCGTGCCGGCAGGGAATGTCGCGCGCAAGACGTCGATCGGTCCCAGTCCCTCGGCGAGGTCACCCGCGACCTGGCTCGTCATGTGCATGACGTGCGAATACCGCTCCAGCGTCATCAACTCCTCGACCTGCTCGGTCCCGTAGCGCACCACCCGGCCCACGTCGTTGCGCGCCAGGTCGACGAGCATGACGTGCTCGGCGCGTTCCTTCGGATGCTCTACCAGCTCCGCCTCGAGCCGGCGATCGTCTTCCTGGTTCCGACCGCGACGACGAGTTCCCGCGATCGGACGGCTGATGACCCGGCCGCGGCGCAATTGCACCAACGCCTCGGGCGAGGATCCGACGACGGTCGCCTCGGGGTGGTGTAGGTAGTACATGTACGGCGACGGGTTGACGAGGCGCAACACCCGGTAGACGTCGAGCGGGTCGACCGGCTCGACGAGGTCGAAGCGCTGTGAGAGCACGACCTGGAAGATGTCGCCGTCGAGGATGTACTCCTTCGCGGCGTTGACGGCCTCGACCCACGGCGCTCCCTCGAAGTTGCGGCGCAGCTCGGGAAGCCGATCGAGCTCGTCGTCGGGGGGGAGGGCCGGCGTGTAGGGCAACGGTCGACCGAGGTCGGCAACCGCGTTGTCGAGTCGTGCGATCGCCCCTTCGTACATCGCGTCGACGGTTTCCGCGTCGGCGTCCGGCGGCGGGTACACGTTCTCGATGAGGTACATCCGCTGGCGAAAATGGTCGAAGGCGGCGACGCTCCCGGCGAGCGAACACACCGCGTCCGGAAATCCCAGGTCGTCGCGCGGCGGCGCGCCGAGGCGCTCGATCTCCCGCACCGTGTCGTAGCCCATCCAACCGACGATGCCGCCGTGAAACGGCGGCAGGTCCGGGAGCGCCGGAGCGCGGAACCGCGCGAGCAGGGCGTCCAGCAGTGCGAGCGTGCCGCGGTTGTCGGGGACGCCATCGGGCGGTGAGCCACCCAGCCATGCGATGTTGCGGCCCCGAGCGACGAACGTGCGAGCCGGATGGCGGCCGAGGAACGAGAAACGCCCCCAGCGTTCCGCGTGCTCCACCGACTCGAGCAAGAACCCTTCCCGATCACCCACGAGCTTCACGAACGCCGACAGCGGCGTTTCGAGGTCGGCCAGGACCTCGCGCCAGACCGGCACGACCGTGTAGTCGCGCGCGAGGGCGCGAAACTCGTCGCGTGACGGTCGAACCTCGAGCGACGTCACAAGTGTCCGGGCGTCGCGCCGCTGCCGAAGGCCCGGAAGAAACAGCTGTGCTCGCCGGTGTGGCAGGCGCCGCGCCCTTCCTGTTCGACGACGCAGAGCAACACGTCCATGTCGCAGTCGTAGTAGCACGCACGGACGTACTGCCGATCGCCCGAGGTTTCGCCCTTGCACCAGAATTCCTGGCGGCTGCGGCTCCAGAACCACGTCCGCCCGGTCTCGAGCGTGCGCTGCAGCGCGTCGCGGTTCATCCAGGCGAACATCAGCACCTCGTTCGTGCCCTCCTCCTGAACGATGGCGGGCACGAGGCCGTCGGCGTCGAAGGCGACTGCGTCGAGCTCCTCGACCGTGAACGGGATCGGCGTCGTCACGGGCGGCATGAGGTCGAAATCGTAGCGGCCGCGGTTCCGGGGCCGGCCCCGTTTAGGCTCCTCCGCCGATGCCCGGAACCGAATCGCCCGCCGCTCGCGCGACCCCGCCCCGGGCCCGCCGCGTCCCCCACCTGTTGCAGGCGCACGGCGACGAGCGTGATGACGACTGGTACTGGCTCCGCAACCGCGACGACCCCGACGTCATCGCGTACCTCGAGACCGAGAACGCGTATGCCGACGCGATGCTTGCGCCGCTCGTCTCCCTTCGCGATCGCGTCTTCCACGAGATCAAGGCGCGCGTCCAGGAGACCGACGAGTCGGCGCCGGTCGCCGAAGGCGCGTGGGAGTACACGTCCCGAACCGAGGAAGGCTCGCAGTACGCAATCCACTGTCGCCGGCCCCGCGGTGAGGGTGCAGCCGCGGCACGCGTCGTGCTCGACGAGAATGCCCTTGCCGAGGGCTACGACTATTTCTCGCTCGGCGGCTTCGAGGTCACGCCCGACCACGCGGTGCTCGCGTACTCCGTCGACTTCAGCGGCGGCGAGCGGTACACATTGCGGTTTCGCGATCTCACGACCGGCAACGAGCTCGCGGACGTCGTCGATAACGTCACGTACGGCCTCGCGTGGGCGGACGACGCGCGCACCTGTTTCTACGTCCGCCCCGACGACGCGATGCGTCCGCACGAGGTCTGGCGCCACGTGCTCGGCTCTCCTGCCTCCGACGACGTGCTCGTGTTGCGCGAGGATGACGAGCGGTTCTACATGGGGGTCGAGCGCACCAGGAGCGGTCGCTTCGTGCTCATCGACACGTCGTCGAAGCTCACGTCAGAAGTGTGGTTCGTGCCTACGGAGGTGCCCGAGAGGGAGCCGCGGGTCATCGCGCCGCGCGACCACGGCCACGAGTACGCCGTCGACCACCATTGGAGCGAGAAACACGGCGACCGCTTCCTGATCGTCACCAACCAAGGCGGAAACGCACGGAACTTCGAACTGGTCACCGCTCCTTCTGCAGATCCCGGGCGCCAACGCTGGACACCTCTTGTTCCCCACCGCGACGACGTGAAGCTCGACGCGGTGAATGCGTTCGCCGAACACTTCGTGCTGAGCGAACGCGCGAACGGGCTGGAACGACTGTGCGTCATGCGCGTCGAAGACGGAGATACGCACGAGATCGCGATGTCGGATCCGGTCTTCAGCGTCTGGGTCGGCCCGAATCCCGAGTTCGAGACGAGCACACTCCGCTACGGCTATACCTCGCTCGTCGCGCCCGTCACCGACGTCGACTACGACATGGAGTCGCGCCGGGCCGAGGTCGTCAAGATCCAGCCGGTGCTCGGCGGCTACGACGCTTCGCAGTACGTGTCGGCCCGCCTGTGGGCGACCGCGCCCGACGGCACGCAGATACCGATGTCGCTCGTGCACCGGCGCGACACGCCGATCGACGGCTCCGCGCCCGCATTGCTGTACGGATACGGCTCCTACGAGCTCTCGACCGAACCGTCGTTTCGCGCCACGCGCCTCTCCCTTCTCGATCGGGGCTTCGTCTTCGCGATCGCCCATGTGCGTGGTGGAGGCGAGATGGGCCGCGCGTGGTACGAGGCCGGCCGGCTCGAGCACAAGGTCAATACCTTTACCGACTTCGTCGCGTGTGCGGAGCACCTCGTCTCGAACGAGTACACGTCACCCGCGCGGCTCGCGGCGCGCGGCGGGAGTGCGGGCGGTCTGCTCATGGGCGCGGTCGCGAATCTCCGGCCCGATCTCTTCGCGGCGATCGTCGCCGAAGTGCCGTTCGTCGACGTCGTGACGACGATGCTCGACCCAACGCTTCCGCTGACGATCACCGAGCGGGAGGAGTGGGGCGACCCGCGCGAGCCCGATGCGTACGCGCGCATGAAGGCGTATTCGCCGTACGACAACGTGTATGCCGCGGACTATCCGGCGCTGCTCGTGACCGCGGGGCTGAACGATCCGCGCGTCCAGTACTGGGAGCCCGCGAAGTGGGTCGCAAAGCTGCGCCGACTGTCGACTTCGGGCAAGCCCATCTACCTGCGCACCGAGATGGGCGCCGGTCACGGCGGCCCGTCGGGCCGGTACGACGCGTGGCGGGACGAATCGATCGTGCTCGCGTTCATATGCGACGCGGTCGGCGTCACGGCGTGAGGCTGCAGACCGCGGACGGGGTCAGCCTCGAGGCCGAGTGGACTACTTCTGCCGGTGCCCGTGCCACGGCGGTGCTCTGCCA